>NZ_DKSP01000149.1:28829-36557 GCF_002472745.1 Sphingobacterium sp. UBA7253
TTCCGATCAATACCAATGATTTTCCCTGGATATACCCTGTATTGATTTGGCTCCAGTTCAATGTGTCTGGCAGCGTCAGCCATTTCTGAATAGGTTGTTCATCCAGCACCTTAAAATCTTTTTTTGAAACTTTACGGCAATAGCCATCAAAGAGGATGTACCATACGACCACGTCGTCAATATATATCGGTGGATTAAACTCTGAACTCCCTTTCAGAAAAGGAAACAGCTTCTCCACTGGACTGACACTATAGCTTGTGTTAGCTACATCCGTTGTGTAGACCATATCCTGTGTGAGATAATAGGTGCTGTCTTTTTTTGTCCATACCGCTTCCGGTGTCAGCCAGGTGCCTTTTAACGTAAAAAGATGATTGTCATCGTAAGCGTTAAATATTCCGCCATAATCAAGACGGTCTTCCTTTTTGGGCTGAATAGCACCTTCAATAAAAAATTTCGCTGTCACCCCATCGTATTTTTCCAGGCGTGCAGCAACAGCGATAGCATGCCAGTGGTTGGAAACAACATACACCGTATCTCCAGGCTGGATGATTCGCTCTCCAGCGTTATTTTTGAGGCGTCTGCTGAAAATATAATTCTGCACCGTCGTCTTGGAGTTTTCCTCCTTGAAGATCAATGCCGCAGGTACCCCCTTGCTGACCAATTGCAGCGCCATGGACGAAGCTTCACAAATCTTGGAACCGTGCGCACCACAACCTCCAGACACCACAATAGCATCCATCGGCCGGATATGGTAGAGCTGGGCAGCAACATCTACCCGCTGGGCCAATACCTCAGGATCGGCTGAACCCAATAATAGCAGGATATTCTTGTGCTCAGCAGCTCGGCTGTTGCCCAATAGAAGAAGGGTAAGGATAAATAAACAGCTTAATTGTTTCATCTTATTTCACTTTTGCACCCATCCAAGTAGAAGAGCGCGGGTTATTATTGATATCTTGTTGCATGCGACTATCGTCCAATGCCGGCTTATATTTCTTGGCAAGCTCCAGCAATCCGGATGAGCTTAAACCATAACTCATGGACGGATTTTCGGCACCGATGGGCAGGTAATCCGGATTCAGCATGGTCGCAGGTTCAAAGCTTAGCTTTGGAACAATGCTTCCATCAGCGCCATACACCGCCTTCGTAGCAACAGTGTGCTGGATTAATGGAACAACAGCAATGTTATCCGAATAAGCATCAACATCGCTTGAACTGCCCGCCTGAATATTGCCCGAAACGATTGAATTGATCAAAGTCAAGTTGTTGACATTGCTGCGGCGATAGACACCTCCGCCGGGACCAACAACGGCATTCTTGGTAATGGTTGTACTGATTACGTCTGCCTGACAGTTATCATACAGCATCAGTCCGCCACCGCCGTTGGCTGATGTACTTGAATTTTCAGCCAGCAGGCAATTAACAAATACCCCTTTTGATTTTTCACGCAGATAAACCCCTGCTCCATAGGATGTATTTGAATTGCCAACCACCTCACAATTATAGAGTGTAATAGCTGCATTTGGATAAGCGTGTAAGCCCCCTGCGGTGCCTTTGGCACTATTGTGATTAAACTGGCTATCGTAGGCAATCAGTGACCCATCGGCGATCCATAGTCCGCCACCGTTATTTCCGCTGTTGCTATTATTGTTGATGCGACAATTTTCCAACCTGAGCTGGGCACCTGAAAACGCATAGATGCCGGCAGCAAAACCTGCAGTTCCCTTATCTGCGGTCGCTTTATTATCAATCACCTCCACATTTTTGAGCAGAACCCTGGCCATACCAATTAACATACCGCCACCTTGGCCACGGCTGAATTTTACGTTATCGATCGTTGTACTGGCACTGCGGTCGGTGGCATTTCCCCCTTTGATGCTGATATTTGCCAGCATAACCTGATTTTCAGGATCCGGGGTTGCCGTCACTGTGACTGTGTGAAACACCGATTTTCCACTGGAAAGCTTCCCCTGAAAGATGGTTTTATACAAGGCCGGATTGGGCTGATCTCCAGGTTTGACATTGGCCGCGTATCCGCCTATTAGGCTGACATTTTTTGCGATCTCTATGGTTTTATCGGATTCCTCATTCACATCACCATTGCGAATGGTTCTAGTTGGAATATAGGTTCCCTCGGCCAAGAATAGGGTACTGCCTGTCGTTGCTTTTTCGAGTGCCTGATCGAGATCTGTAGCACTACTCCACGAACTGCCATCTCCCTTACCTGCGGGAGTCACATAAAAAACGGGCACTTTTCCGGATTCCTGCAAAATCAAGATCTCCTGCGATACATTATCGTTCAGCCTGAGCAGCAAAGTCGCCGAACGTTCATCCTCCGAATTTTTCGAAACAGAAAACCGGATCTTATTTTTCCCTTTGGGATACACCGTACTATCCAGTTTGATCCAGTCTTTGTCGCTACTGACGGTAATCGTTGCATTCGCCAAGATGTCCAACTGATAGGTATCGGCCCTACTGCCGACCTCCATATAATCCCGATCGACCAGGAGCCGCTGCTCACTTTCGATTTTATCTTTTTTACAGCTCTGTATGCCTAAGGCAGACAAAAGAACCATAAAAATATATAACGATTTTTTCATTATAATCAATGTTTTTTGAACCTACTTATTGTTTTGTGTTGCTATAAATCTGCTGCAGCTGACGGTAACATTCAATCAGCTGGGCTGTGGTTTCATAATGACACTCAAACATGAATACACCTTTATATTTAATTTTTTCCAGTGCGGCCAATATGGTATTCCAGTCATTCTGCCCTTTACCATTACAAGGCAGGTAGTGACTTTCCTTTGTTCCATCCCCATCCGCGACATGAAGCGTCTTGACGCGCGGTCCAAAAGCCAAAAGCAGCCGCTCGGGATGTGCAATATGGTTCATATCCACTGCAATGCCAACCTGATCAGGAAAGCGGGCAAAAAGTTCCTGACATTCTTCTACGGTCCGCAGTAGGGGTCGTTCCCGCTCCCCTACCGTCAGCGAAGGCCCGAGCATATTTTCGATGACGAGTTGAAGCCCTGCCCCCGATACCGCCGTGTACAACTCATTGACAGAACGTACCAGCTGCTCCTTGCGGGCCTCGCGTCTGTTGGGTTCGAGATAATAGGATGGGTGAAACAGAATCACCTGCGGATGAAGACGGTAAAGACCTTCCAGTAGCTGCAAATGCATTCGCATCACCTGCTGCCGCTGCTGTTCGTCCAGCGTAGAGATATCTATTTTGGCGGAAAAGGGCATATGGATAGACCATACCTTCACCGCAGCTTTTTTCAGTACAATGGCCAACGAATCGCATTTAAGCAACCATTCAGCCTGCGGGATTTTTAAACTGAGGTCTGCATTGACGAAGCTTCCGAGACCTGCAATCTCTATATAATCCATACCAGCTTCTTTGTCTGCTTTTAGCTTTTCAAATGCTATCTTCCGGATATCAAGAGAGTAGCCAACGGCATAATCAGGCCGATCCTGTTTTTGACAGTACGTATATCCAGGGATCAAAAGATAACAGAGGATCGAAATAAAAATAAGTTGTTTCATGTTATCTGTATAATTTCTCCCATTCAGGATTTTGTTTCAAATTTGGGTTTAACTTGATATCTTCGATTGGGATCGGTGCATAGTAATCACGTTTTTCATCAAACTTACCCCGTTGATAAAATGGATCAAGTGACCCCTTATTGGCATTCTGTGTATTCGAAACTGGGTCCCAAAGTGTCCGCTGATTGATATTGATCAAGGTGGTCACCGTACCCGGTGCACCCGATGTATTACCTGTATGGACATACACATCCGCCTTGCCATCTCCTGTAAAATCATAAGCTCCGATACCGGGAAAATAAACCCCGACAATAGGCTGATTCAGTTTGGATCCGGCTTTCCATCGCATTAAGTCATCCCAGCGCTGTCCTTCGTTGAACAATTCGATCCGTCTTTCGCGCCGTATTTCCAAAAGAACTCCCCTGAATGCACCAGCATCAACATTGGGATACATGGCCAGCAGATAGGGGTCAGGGTTAGCATTCGCTTCAGCGAGGGATAGCATCGGCATCCCCGCACGGCTACGCAACTTATTGACCGTCAAGTCAAGGTCGCTTTGACTGATCGTCCCAAGTTCAGCTTTTGCTTCGGCATTGATCAGCAGTGCCTCCGCATAACGGAATAAGATGACATCAAAATAGGAGGCCGATACGCCCCATTGCAATTTATCCGGCAATGCCTTGATCAGACGGTAGCCTGTCGTGGTGATCGTCAAGTTGACAGGCTCATTCGCTGTTTCGCCGTTAGCTCGGAAGTCTGGCCCCGCTGTTGTCTGTGTAAGCCTTGGATCTCTATTCTGCATTTCTTGATAGAATTCCATGGTCTTGTAACCTGATCTATCCGTAAAACGGCTTCCATCCTTCATCAGATAGCTATTGATCATATCTTTGGCGATACCGTACGCCCCCGAAGTTGCTGAGGTAAAGGAATAGCCAAGGCCATGCACACGCATGCCCAGTTCAAAATCAATGGCAAGGATAGTCTCCACCTGATCCTGATTATTTCGGGCGAATAGATTCCGATAGGCTTGATCCGCACCGCCCTGGCTGTACAAGGTATAGGCCCCACTATTCATCAATTCGGTCGATGCACTAACAGCCTCATTCAGGAACTTTTCATGTCCTGCGATCTGATGGTATTTTCTAAATGTTCCTTCAAAGAGTGCCACCCTTGCTTTCAGCAGCAGCGCCGTGTATTTAGTGATCAAGTTAAGCTGTTTTTCAGCTGGTATATTTTCGATCGCATAGTCCAGATCGGCCATAATGGAATCCATCACCAGCTGCCGGGTGTCCCTAGCCTTGAAAAGGTCTTCATCTTTGGCACTCAGCACCTTTCCGTACCAGGGCACGTCACCGAAAGTTTTCACCTTATCGTAATAAAAATTCGCTCTAAAAAAACGGGCTATGCCGCCGTATTTCTTTTGTGCTACAGCGTCGGGAACTTTATGGTAGTTGGCCAGAAAATAATTGATCTTGCGCAACTGGCTCCAGGACCAACCGCCCGAACCGCTTCCCACGGGGACAGTTCGATTGCCCTTGATCCGGTCGGCAACCGTAAGGGGTATCATATTATCCGAATTACCATCGTTTGTATACCAGGATTCATTGGGTAAAAAGGTGTAAAAATCATTGGTGGCCACCTCCAGATCCTTTGCTGTATTGAAAAAATAAGGCGCTTCCACCTGGTCCTCCGAGGGACGGTCCAAATAATCTTTCTGACAAGCTGCCAGCGATAGCAAGATCAACAGACCAAGTAGTTTATAGGTGTTTGTTGTAAGTTTCATTATCATTGCGTTGTCAAGTATTAAAGCGTAAGCATTAAACCAAAAGAATAAGTTTTACCCATGGGATAGTCCCGTAGCAGTCCCCGCTCCGAGGAATCCGCAGGATCATTGGCACTTGCAGGCGAATTATAATTGATCATTGCACCTGCTTGTTCGGGATCTATATACTTCGTCAGATGGCCAAAGTTCCAGGTCAACAGATTCTCGCCGCTGAAGTAAAACCGTAATTTTTCAACTTTATAGCGCCTTGTCCATTTCTGCGGTAAGGTGTATCCCAACGTAAAATTTTTCATCCGTAGGAACCCAACATTGGTCAGGTAATAGTCGTTCAATTCGTACAGCGACCTTCCACTCTGCAGCGACGAGTATCCCCGATAGATCTGTGGATACCTGTTCCCTTTATTGTCCGGCGTCCATGCATTATCTACCAAGTCTTTGCGTACAAAGGAAAGATATGGGCGCTGGTAGGAACCCCAGTATAAATCTCCTGTCGGGTACCAATCCTGTTTGGCAACACCAGCAAAGGCTGCCGAGAGATCAAAATTATTCCAGGAAGCACTCATATTGATTCCAAATGGAAATTTCGGCATGGCATTACCAATGGGTTTAATATCACCGTGGTTGGCAAGCGTATTATCGCCTTTGTCGATGCGTCCATCACCATTGAGATCCACGTATTTCACATCGCCGCCGCGCAACATATTCCATTCACTATTTTGCGACACACTCAGAATATCATTATATACTTTGGAGAGGGACAATTGTGGATCCTGGAAACTATTCTGGTAGCTCAATGCCTCCGCATCGGACTGAAACTGTCCATCAATATGGTATCCCCAGATCTGCCCTAGCACCTGTCCTTCGTAATAGGAGCTCAACAAGCCTTGTGGATTATTATATTTCGTAATGATCCCTTTAAAATTAGTGGTATTTGCGGCGATGTTGAAACGAAAGGGTGAGCCGGCAAGGTCAAATTTATCCTGGTAGCTTACCCCCACTTCAAAACCTTTATTGCGCAAAGCAGCATAGTTTTCACGCGGTTCATTAGCTCCAAATACCGCTGGAAGTGGCTGCCCCGGAAGATACATGCCTTCAACATCCTTCTGATACCAGTCAAAGTTGATATTTAGCTTGTTCTGGATCAGCCCAAGATCAACGCCAAAGTCAATGCTTTTGGTCCGTTCCCAGGTGACGACATTCGGCAACGGTGCCGGTGTACTCGCCCCGATAAGACGGGAGCCTCCATTTAGCCAAGCCAACTGCTGCACCGTCATCAATTCTTTAAAGGTATTGACACCTACAGTCTGGTTGCCGAGCTTGCCATAAGAAGCTCTGAGTTTTAAGGTAGGTATACTGCCTTTGATCGATTCCCAGAAGTGCTCACGATCTAGCTGCCAGCCTAATGAGACGGAGGGAAAAAATCCCCATCGGCTCCCGCTTGGAAAGCGTGACGAACCATCATACCGTGAATTTATTTCCAGCAGGTATTTATTATCGTAGGCATAATTAAAACGGCCAAATACACCCTGAATAGCCCAATTTTCAGCTGTTCCACTCAGGCTATACATGGAAGTCCCCAGCGCCAGGTTGGATAGATCTTCGATCAGCAGGTCGTCCATGGCCCCGGCGATACGGTCCCGGTCAAAGGATTCCTGATTGTAGCCTACCAATAATTTGAACTGATGTTTTTGCGCCACACTTTTTTCGTAGGTCGCAAACAGGTTCATCGCGTTATATTTGTCTTTCCAGCGGTATTCTGTCAGACGGTTGAGCCCTGCTGTCGTATAATTGAGCTTGTTGCCCGAATAGTAACTAAAGGGGTTGAGGCGTGTGCTCCGTGAAAAGTTTTCGATACGGTTGCTATAATCAAAATTTACCTGTAGGCCTTTCATTGGCTTGAGCAGGACACGGAAGGTATTGGTAAACTCTTCACTATTGCGTACCTCCCAGCTTTTTCCGGATTCCAGCCCTGCATTGGCTCCCTGACCGCCAGTACCCACACCGATATCCGTTGGAATACCATCGACAAAATTGGGGTAAAAAGGCATTAGATTATACCAGGTCGTCGTGCTCCAAAGTCCCCCCAGACCATTACTGTACCCCCCATATTCTTTATCCTTTTCGTTGATGAACTGCGTATTGTTTGAAATTTCCAACCAGCTGTTGGGCGTGAATACCAAATTGGATTTCATATTCTGGCGATCCATATTCGCATCGTCATTGATATTGTTGATCGTTTCCCGTTTGAATACACGTCCAGAGAGATAGGCTTTCAACTTTTCACTGCCACCTGAAATGGCGATATTATGGAAGTTGGAGGGCTGATATTTTTTAAATAGGTAATCCCACCAGTTGGTCTTATAGAAAAATTTATAGGTTCCGTCTGTCTGTTTCTC
>NZ_DKSP01000149.1:36594-42826 GCF_002472745.1 Sphingobacterium sp. UBA7253
GCAGCCACCATTTTAATTGCGTCCCAGTCCATTGCATTGTAACGTGTATAGGAACTGCCGTTATAACCATACAGTGCGGCATCTACTGTTTTACCATAGACATAGGGATCGGAGATATAGTCGGTACGGGAGGCGGGTGTAGTCCAGGCAAAATTATTGACATAATCGACCTTAACTGTTCCTGCCTTTCCTTTTTTGGTGGTGACCAAGATGACTCCAAAAGCACCACGGGCTCCATAAATGGCCGCCGAAGCAGCATCTTTCAGGACAGAAACACTTTCAATATCGTTGGGATTAACCCGTGTGATATTCCCTTCGATCCCGTCGATCAATACCAGCGGGCCGCCCTCATTGATGGAATTGAATCCCCGCACATTGATATCGGGTGTTTTGGATGGATCACCGCTGTTGAGCTGTATATTCAAGCCCGGCATAAGTCCCTGGAGTGTACCTGCAATATTTGCACTTGGACGCAGCGCGATATCATCCGCATTGACCTGCGACACAGCTCCCGTCAGATTGGCTCTTTTCTGTACACCGTAGCCCACGACGACAACTTCTTCCATTGCATTGATAGCCGGCTTCATGGTCACATGCAATGTCGACTGCTTTGCCAGCGCTATTTCCAGCGGCTGATAGCCAACCATCGTAAATACAAGTATGGCATCCGGGCTGCTGACCTGGATCTGAAAGCTGCCATCCTCCCGACTGAGTGTTTTCTCCTTTTTGCCTTTTTCACTGATAGTAACATTGTCCAACGGTCGGCCCTGATCGTCTTTGACAAATCCTTTGACCGGGTACAGCTGCGGAGCCTCCGTAACCGATACCTGGCGAACGGGCTGATCCACTTGTTTATTCAAGACAATATTTTTATCCGCTTTGACATAAGATAACTGCAACTGGGCCAATAGATCTTTCAAGGCTTCTTCAAAAGAAATATTGTGGTAGCTCACGCTGATACGGTCGTCTTTTGCGATCAGCGATTCGTTGTAAAAAATATTGTATCCGCTTTGCTTCTGCAGTTCTTTCAAGACAGCACTCACTTTCACATTATTCCGCTTCAGATTGACGGTCTGGCCAAAAGAAAATGCATGCAGCTGCAAATTGGCTGCGAATAAGAGAGGAATTGCTAATGACAATTTCATAGAAATTGGTATTTTCTGGGATCTTACCTGACATAATTGGGTCGGTCCGATCAATTTTTTTTTATTAAATTGCATTCGGTTGAGATAAAATTTAACGGTTTTACTATTCATCCATGTCGAGAAAAAGACAAAACTTTCAGGGGCGTTGGCGCGCTCCTGATTGTTATATATGCTTCCCTTCTCATCAGCGTTAGTTTAGCACATATATCCTCCTTCCTTTACGTTCGAAATGTACGCCACCGGCGAGAGAAATTGTTTTCAACAATTTATCGATATTTTCATAGCGGGAGATTGTCCCGGAGAAGTGCTGTCCCTGCAGCTGATCTTGGTAACTGATCTCGACATCATACCAGCGTGCTACCTCGTCCATGACCGTTTGAATGGATGCATTATCAAAAGCAAAATTTCCATTTTTCCAGGCAAGACTATAGAACGGATCCACTTGTTCCTTTTTCACGCTCTTGCGGCTTTTATCGAAAACGACCTGGTCATTGGGCGCTAGGACCTGTTCTTTCAAGGCAGCATCGCCAAAAGATAGCTTGACTTTTCCTTCTACCAACGTGGTAACGATTTGATCCCCAAAACTCCTGATGTTAAAATGTGTTCCAAGAACCTCGAGTGTCTGTGCTCCACTTTGCACGATAAAAGGTACCCGTTTGCCTTTATTGTCCATTTTAGCCACTTCAAAATAGGCTTCACCTTCGAGCTGCACCGACCGCAACTTCGCATCAAATTTTACAGGATATTTGATCTTACTGCCTGCATTGAGCTGCACAAGACTTCCGTCGGCCATCTTTAATGTATACTCTCCACCTCTAGGGGTTACGACCGTATTGTAGACGATGTTATTTGTTGGTGACAACATGTCTTTGAGCTTATAACTGATTTGACCTTTATTATCTTTGGTGATCAAATATTCGCCTTGGTCAAGGACTGTATCCGCATGGAGCAAACTGAGGTCGATCTGTTTTCCATCTTCAAGAATGATTATGGCTTTATCAGAACCCGGTACGATCGACACCGTAGACAGCTGCTCTTTTGGCTGCATATCCACGGTATAAAAGTTGTAGTAGCCCCATAGCACGGCTCCGCAGAACGCAAGAAAGATTGCCGCCACCTGCCACCATCTACTCCTGAAATTAAAATGTCCATCTGTAGTTCTTTGGTACGTAGATGCAGGTGTTGCTAATCTCGGATCGGCTAATATATTTTCCATCATCCGATGTGGATCGGGGTATGTTGCGGGCTTTGCAGGGTACGAGTTCTCTCGCCAGACTTTCTCCCAAGCCTGCAGAAATGCAGGATCATCCATTAATCCTACAAGCAGTTCCTGTTCTTCTTTGCTGGCTTGATCAGCAAGATATTTACGTATTAATTGGCTGTATTGTTCAATTTGGTTCATTCCTTTGGATCGATTTCAACTACATAATCGCACGAAGCCGGAAAAAGTACCAATAGAAAAAATTTTTTTTTACGGATTTTAGGCGACCTAACTTTTTAGCCCCCTGAGATGGCTAATTACAACTACAGGAAAAGAGGTGGCAACCCGAGTTGCTTAGAAAAAAAAGATGGACAGGATTTTATCCAGCTTGAACCGGACAAATTTTGAGGCGAGACTGAGGTGATTACGCACGGTATTTTTGGAGAGCCCTTCTTCATCGGCAATTTCCTGATAAGATTGATCTTCAAACTTGCTCCGCCGGTAAACTGCCTGCTGCTGTGGAGGCAATTGTGCAATAATAGATTCTAAGATGACCTGTAGCTCTTTGCCATCCAATTCTTCCTGGAGCGAAAAAGAACTTTCAGGCCAACTGTGCTGAAGCGACTGCAGATAGTTGGATCGGACCAGCGATTTACGGAAATTGGATATGGCCATTCTCTTTGAAATAGCAAATAGAAAGGGAAAAATGGCTTCCGGACCGGAGAGCTGCATTCTTTTTAAATAAAATTCAATAAAAACTTCCTGTGTGACCTCCTCCGCATCACTGTCACTTTTGCAGAGTTGTCTGACTTTAAAATAAATAATCGGCTGATAATAATTGAACACAATACCAAAAATAGACTGATCTCCAGCTTGTAATAAGAGAAAATCGTCCATTGATATGGAAATATGTTTCAGTCCAGCTATCATGAATTCGGTATATTTAATTGATGCAAATTAACCTAACAGATGTTAATTTCATATAAAATTAACATTAATATCCATAATTTCATGCTCAGTCGCCGTATAAAAAAAGCAGCACTCTCCATGCTACAGATTTGGCTAATTTCCTAATTAAACAACTTTTGATGATACGTTTGTTTGAAAATTGCCGTTTATTGCAAGCGTCTATGTATTTCGATAGTGATTCTGAAAATGGCTCAATATCTTATTTCCTCAGGGTTTTAATGGCCTGCCTATAACTTGATTTGGCAGACCACTAGCTATAATGTTAGCTTTTGCTGATTTTGAAACTGGACCTTCAGCTGCCATAGCAAATGTAGATACGGCGATTAAAGCTACTGCTGCGAATGTTTTTAATACGACCCTGGCCTAAAAACTCCATGGATGGTAGAAATGAGGAGGTAAAAATATTTACCGATTACAAAGCATTATTTTATTTCTAAATTCAGATTTTGAGGATGAGTGGTCTTACTTTGATCATACAAATCCGTTATTTCGATTTTCATTTAAAGACTTACTATTTACCGCACTCACTTTTGGACAGCATTATAGCGTGAAACTAAATGAGCGGAATGAGCAATTTAAAGAATTTAAGCATTCAGGAGATCATGAGCTATGGCCATTTATAAGCAAAGAACAATACGAACAGCAATTGACTAAGCAACCATTTTTAAGGGGCATAAATTCAGTAAAATCCAATTAAGGGAGTAAATTATATCCGTACTCAAAAATATTAGATTCCTAATAAGTAACTTTACTTAATTACGCTTTTTAGGGGGTTCGTTATCTTTTGAAAATTGATTTATATTAAACTTATCTTCAATTCTTTTGACACTTTTTAGAAGATCTTCCCATGTTAGACTTTCTCTCACTATCATATTTTCACGCATGGTTTTATAATCCGCTGCCCACTCTTTTATTACCTCGTCAGTCGGAAGGATACTTAACCTCCCTTTTCGATGCAAAAACATCCTTCAGAACAATACACACCCACCAATCTTTTTCAATAACAAAAGCTGGCAATCCCATTATATTGCTCAATTGATCCAATACAAGCCTCTTTTGTTCTGTCTTAAGATTTAACCACATAATTTTAGGATTGGTAAAGCTTAGTTATTTCTTTCTGGATCCATACTGGAGCATATTTCAACTGAGAATCAAGAATTTGTTTTTCTATCTTTTTGACTGAATGTTTGATCATGCTTAAGAATTCTTCAGAAAGTCCCTCTTGACCTTGTTCTTTAAAAGCTGAAACAACCAACTGTAATAAATCATCTTTTATCGCAAAGCTTTTGGGTACAGTACGTTTAAATTTGATTGTACGCTTACCTATTTCAATATCCCGCTGTGAACCATCTGTTAGATAAACGGCTTTTAGCGGCACCTGCGTAGTCAGCCCTAATAAATACAACGCTAATACACCTGTCGGAGCAATACGAGCTTTGTCTCGCCTTGCAATTTCTTTAGCAATTTCTTCAACACTAGGATATATTGTACCCAATAAAGGCTCCTTTTTAGGTTTAATATAAATACCATGAGCCAATCTTTCAATAAGTCCATCATTCTCCAGGCGGAAAAGTGTCAACCTGATATTCTCTGGTGTCCCATAATTCTTAAAATCATCTGCGAAAAAAAATTCGCCGCGAGAAGACTTAAAAATCTTTGTTTCTATCTTATTTCTAGATGTTTCCGACATTAAAAATAATCTAATATGTAACAAATTTAGTAAATATTTGTTACAACAAAACAATCTATCGTATAGTATTTACCTTCGATTGCGCCAAATTAAGTGGTATGTAGGAGCAAGCACTTACAACTATTTCTTTCCCTAATCCTTTCCCTAATCCTTTCCCTAATCTTTTTCCTAACTTGAAGTTCCTGTCATTTACAGTCAGATCTTCGGGCATTGACCTCTCCTCTAAAAACTGGAGCATTTAAAAATAGAGAATTCAGTCTTGAATTAAATTTCACATCACGAGTCTCGTTTTAGCCAGAATTGAACAGTGCGGAGTGTACTTTTTAAACAACTTACCTAATTGTAACAATATCAGAAATACCGTTTCGTAAACTATCTTATTCAACCATAAAATAACAATGAATTCAACGCTAACAGTCAATGTAACGTCACTAACGTATGGGATGGTTCAAAAGAATGAAAACAATACTATCGTGGTGCCATAAAAAAGATAGGAGGAAATAATTTTTCATGAAGCTTATCATCCGAAAAAACATGCATATCCATCATGATTTATTTCATCCAACAATAATTGCAGATTAGTACTCTCGGGCTTCGGTTCATAAGCCTCCCATTTGCCCGATCTTCGCATCCAATAGAGTTTCCAAATTTTAGATGCTTTCACAAAGCGAAGCTTTGCAAACGGTAATTCTAAAATATTCGATGGGTCATTCCATTGTGGTCTAATTTCAAACAGTAAAGCCGTTTGTCCATCCCACGAATAACCAAAATCCAATTTTTTGCGCACTTCTACATCTTTCGGTCTTCTGGAATCTATAAAGCTTTTCAACTGAATTTCAATCATTAAAATAAGTTCTTTTTTATCCATCATCATTACAAATTTAAAATTATCGGCTTATTCTTCATCTCATACCAATCATCTAACATACTTTTTTGAACTAAAACCTTGATCGGCAATCAACGAGTAACGCACATTACATGACAAAACAAAAAAGCCAGATCTCAAGACCTGGCTTCTAAACTAAACTTAAACATATGATTCACTAGTGGTCTGTAGCCTGCCTGAGCTGACAAACCACTAGTTGTTGGATACTACTTATACGAATTGATCGATTTAGATACTTTCCAGTCATTGCCTACACGCTCCAAAGTAACTAAATCAGTCTTGGTGAAATTCTCAAATTTCAACGTCACTTTAGCCACCATTATGCTGCTCCCCTAAAACTA
>NZ_DKSP01000035.1:0-4823 GCF_002472745.1 Sphingobacterium sp. UBA7253
AGAGGGGGCGCTACTTCTTGCACTGTTCAGTCTTGGGCACGCCCTTGAACATTATGCAATGGGGAGGGCCAGAAAGTCCATAGAAGCCTTGACTGACCTTGCCCCACCGGTTGCACTTGTTGTTAGAGAAGGAAAAGAATCAATCATCCCAATCGAGGACCTGGTTTTAGGTGATATCATCATCATCAAACCAAATTCGAAAATCCCGGCTGATGGTGTTGTAATAAAAGGTGAGGGCGCCGTAAATCAGGCACCCATAACCGGTGAAAGTGTTCCAGTGGACAAATCGCCAATCGATGACCCACAAAAGGATTATTCCCAAGAAAAGACTATCAAATCAGAACACCGTGTGTTTGCCGGTACGATCAATGGTGCCTCAGTTCTGGAAGTGAAAGTTATACGGGAGGCCAGCGATTCAACTATTTCCCGTCTGGTTAAACTGGTTAATGAAGCAGAAAAGCAGAAGTCTCCGACTCAATTGTTTACAGACAGGTTTGAAAAATATTTCGTACCCTCTGTCCTGATCTTGGTGGCCCTGCTGTGTTTTGCCTTTTTGGTCATAGATGAACCTTTTTCAAAAAGCTTCTATCGGGCGATGTCCGTACTTGTTGCGGCTAGTCCATGCGCTCTTGCGATCTCAACTCCCAGTGCAGTGCTGAGCGGCGTAGCTAGGGCAGCTCGAGGCGGAGTGCTGGTTAAGGGTGGGAAACCGTTGGAGGACCTGGGTACGCTCAATGCTATAGCTTTTGACAAGACCGGTACACTAACTGAAGGGAAACCCAAGCTGACCAATATAATTCCGCTTAACGGCATCGATGAATTTGAATTGATGGGTATTGTAGGTGCAGTAGAAAAGCGGAGCGACCATCCACTTGCACAGGCCATTGTGAAAGGAATTCTGGAAAAAGTTAAAGACAAGGATTTTCCGGAGGCTAAAAGTGTAAAGAGCATTACTGGCCGGGGAGTTGAAGCTGAGGTTGCCGGCCAGAAAATTCAGATCGGTAACAAGGCGCTATTCGGTGATAAGGCAATTAACCAAAAGCTTCTTCAGCAAGTCGAAAAGCTCGAAAAAGAAGGGCACACCTCAATGCTTGTAAGACGTGGTGATGAATTTATCGGTCTATTGTCACTTATGGATGTTCCTAGAGCGGAGGCTGCGCATGTGCTTGAAGAACTATTTGCGCTTGGTATCCAGAAAATGATCATGCTTACTGGAGACAACCAACAAGTCGCCGAAGCAGTAGCCAAACAGATAGGCGTGACCGATGTGTGGGGTAATCTAATGCCTGAGGACAAAGTACAGTCTGTACAGAAACTTGCAAAGTCAGAGAAAATGGTTGCTATGGTCGGTGATGGTGTGAACGATGCACCGGCAATGGCTAAGAGTACCGTTGGAATAGCAATGGGTGCTGCTGGCTCGGATGTGGCTCTTGAAACGGCGGATATTGCGCTGATGGGTGACAAACTAGAGAGCCTTCCATTTGCCATCGGTCTAAGCAGGAAATCCAGGGGTATTATCAAGCAAAACCTGTGGATATCACTGGGAGTTGTCGCTGTGCTAATACCGCTTACCATAGCAGGTATCGCCTCAATAGGCCCAGCGGTCATGGCCCATGAAGGGTCAACACTGCTTGTGGTGTTTAATGCACTCAGGCTCCTGGCCTACAACAATAACCAGCCCGATATAGGAAAGGAAAAAAAGTAAAAGGTAATTATGGCTTAACTGACTTGTGTTTCCATCGCACATTGCTGTAAGAGGTGCTTCGAGTATCTCATTAAAAAGCCGCGCTAGAGCGTGGTAGAGATTCTTTTTGCCATAATTATCTATTGATATTTTTTAACTAATTGATTATTAATATTTTAATCCTATTGGTAAATGAAAATAGCCCAAATGGACTCCCATATAAAACTGTATATATCGATGGGGATGGCAGCTGTAACCTTCGGAATATCCTCACTTATAGCCAAAGATATTTCATTACGCTTGATGGCCTCATGGCTTGCATATTCTGGCACCAGTCTTTTTCTTGCCTGGACAACAATACTTTCCTCCCATCCCAAACAAGTTAGGGTAGAAGCGCATGTCCAGGACTCCAACAGAACGCTGGTGTTCCTCTTTATGATGGCGGCATGTTTTGCGAGCCTCTTCGCCATAGTGATCTTATTGCGGAAAAATGCCGGTAAGCCTGATACTGACGGTCTTCTAGATATAACGATTCCACTTTTCTGCGTTGCCGCCGCATGGTGGCTTGTCCACACCGTTTTTACATTGCGATATGCTCATTTTTATTATTGTAATGTAGATCATGAAACAAATACTAAGATTACTGCGCCTGGCGGACTTTCCTTCCCGGGAAAAGCGCAGCCTGGGTATATGGATTTTGTGTATTTCTCCTTTGTTGTAGGTATGACCTTCCAAGTATCGGATGTTGCAATTACCTCTCCTCGAATACGTCAACTGGCCTGGATGCACGGTGTACTCTCTTTTGCTTTTAATACAATTATCGTTGCCCTTACCATTAATATACTTTCGGGCATGGTGAAAAGCTAGGATTATGAAAAATAAAGAAATTGAAAAACCATTCTGGAGATGGATCAGCTCAATAGAAGGTTTTCCAGAAGGCAGTGAAAATTGTGCTTTCCATGACGTCCCGGAACAGAAAATGAGGAGCTAGCTCCGTGTGCGATCATCTAAGTTGAAGAATAATTTCCTAGGCTTAATGGCTAAAACATTGGAGAGTTGGTCGAGACGCATAAGTTAGGATGCTACTAACGGCTGGCAAAAACATAAGATAGACATGGAAAAGAAGAAAGATCCACAAAGGAAAGCTCCACCTATTAAGGGGCGTCGAGTGAGGGTAGTGAAAAAAAAGAAGAAGAGTAAGGAACGCAAACTGCCACTTGGCATTATAATTATCTTCTGGTTCCTATCCATTTTACTTGTGTTGGCTATGTTTCTGAAAGTTAAGCATTTCCTGGATTTTCACTGGAATAGCCCGGAAATCGATATAGAAAAAGAGCAACTTAAATAACCGCGGTAGCGGTAAAAAATATGGTACATAAAATGAAATACGGACATAACTATGAAATTTTGAGGGGGCAAGTCCGCGAATATGTTGAAATGCTTTTTTCCATGTTCTGGACACCAAAGCTAGTCTATCATAACCTTGGACATACTCAAAGGGTAGTTGTTCGCGCCCTTGAGATCTCGGGTGATTTTAACCTGACCGGAGAAGAACTGTTTATACTGGAGACCGCGGCATGGTTCCATGATACTGGCCAACTGATCGCTGATCCGCAAGGACATGAAGAGCGGAGCGCCGATTTTATGGAAGTCTTTTTCAGGGGCAAAGGGCTTCCCACTGAGATAACCGACAAAATTGAGGAATGCATCTTGGCAACCACAATGCCACAGCAACCGACCGGACAGCTCGAGATGATACTTTGCGATGCAGACACCTACAACTTGGGTACCGAAGAATTTCAGCTGACCGACGCGCTGATCAAACGAGAACTTATGGCCCGTGGATCTATGCCGGTGGGTAATTGGGACATGAATACCCTTGCGCTGCTGCTTAATCACCGCTTTTTTACCCCGTACTGTAAGGAGCTACTTAATTATGGTAAGACCACTAATATACGTATGATCAGGGAGCGTATCCGCGCAGGCAATTGACAGAGATTAAGGACCGGTTTGGGCCACACAAAAGATATGAAAACTAAAAAAACATTTTTTTTAAGCTTTTTTATTATTGCTGCTTTTCACGGCAGCATACTAGGGCAAACTGTTGACAAGGATAGTATCCCGAAAGAAACCAGTCCTGGCACTGGCTCCTTTAACATCAGAATGTCAACCTTGGGCATTGTCGCTTCTTTGACATCAATCAGTTACGGATCTCTAAAGCAGGGAAATCACCAACTGAGAGATATAGATCTTGCTGTCAGGCAGGAGTTTGCATTGGAACATCCTCATCCTAAGTTTAGGGCTGATGATTATCTCCAGTTTGCCCCTGCAGGGACAGTTCTGCTATTGGGCGCCACAGGGGTAAAGGGACAGAACAGTTTGCAGGACCAGGCTGGTCTTTATATCCTTTCCAACTTGTTTTTAAATGCCACCTGTCAGTCTATAAAACGAATTGCCAAAGTCACAAGGCCAAATGGAACAAGCAACGCATTTCCATCCGGACACACGGCAGAAGCATTCGCATCGGCAGAGTTTTTGAGTATAGAATACCGAAGACAGTCGATAGCTTTTCCAGTTGCAGGTTATATTTCTGCGTTTGCCGTTGGATATCTCCGAATGTATAACAACAAGCATTCCAGGCCGATGCATCCAGAAACACAGTAAAGAAGTACCTGTCCTCTTCCAAGGATTCTGGCTTTACCTATGATGAGGTCAATACCTTCAATGACAAAGAGTTGGGGGCTTTTTGGTAAATGCAAGGAGCAGGCCTACTCTGATCGTATGCAATCCATGCTACGTTGTTTTCCCAATGTAGATAGAGAACGTAAGCGTACCGGTGTGAGCCGGCATATGTTATGGCTAGAATATCTCAAAGAATTTCCTGATGGTTAGCAATACAGTCAGTTCTGTTTTTACTTCAACCAATGGAAGGCCAGGGTAAACCCTCTAATGCATATGGATCACAAAGCTGGCCAGAAGCTTTTTATGTGGATTTTGCCGGGGAAGTTATTCATCACCGATAGGGATACTGGTGAGATCCTGGCTGAAGGGTCTTCATAGCGATCCTTGACGCTAGCTAGCTTACATATGTAGAAGCGGTAATGAGCCAACAGAAAGAAGACTTTATTTCTGCCTGCGA
>NZ_DKSP01000035.1:4971-13959 GCF_002472745.1 Sphingobacterium sp. UBA7253
GCTTTTCACCCGAGCGATAAAGCTTTGGTGGAAGGAGCTGTCAAGATCATGTATACGGGGATTTTAGCGCCTTTGAGGAAGATGGTCTACCACTCTTTGAAGGAGCTTAATGAAGCTATCCATAGAGAGCTGGAAGCTCATAATAACTGCTTATTACAGGGCCGTAACAATAGCAGACGGTAACAGTTTGAAGAAGTAGAACGGGATGCCCTTGCACAACTTGGCTAAATCAGTATAAAAAAAGGTGAACTAGAATACATATTTCCAGCGTCAAGCCATAACTTATTCAATAAAAAAGACAAGAGCCCCTCGATATCGAAGGGCTCTTGTCTTTTTTATGAAAAATCTTGAGTGGTACCGTGCTCGGAACATGGTTTGAGCACCTCGGGCAATTTATTTGATCATTTAGAGTTGATTTCAAAAAATTACTAGCAAGACCGCTTTTATGTATTGTCAAGATGGAATTACAATTTTTCACAACAGCAGTTTAAAAGATAACATGAAAGATAACGACTGGTGGTATGATGTGCAGATAGAAATTGCCTCCAAATATTCTACGCGAAGATGCCAAGGGAAATAATACTTTCGGAAGCGCTAAGTATGCAGGAAGAGACAAGTAAAGTACGGTTCAAATTTGAAGGAAGATAATGATTGGTTAAGAAGGGAAAAATGAAGTTAAAAACCCGGAAGCGTTTTAGCACTTCCGGGTGAAATGGTCCCATTAATAATACTCAACGCACAATTTTCTATTAAAAAAACCAAATCACACAAATTTATGAGATTTTAATTATTTATCAACGGCAGATGTCTGCGGTTTCTGCTCATTGGTAAATATCCGGGCAGCAATACTCATTAAGGCACTTGCTAACATTATTACTCCTTTTTTTCAGCCTGCTTGCATCGATCGGCATTGCGGCCACCAATACGCCATTGGAAAAGATACTCCGTGAAATCCGGGAGTAAAGCGGCTACGGTTTTATTTTCAGTAGCCGACAGGCGGCGAAGTTCAGGGCGGTTACGATCTATATCAAAAGCGCAAGCAGTTTTTAAGGATCAGCCTCTTATCTGTGAGATCGACAATATTTCTTTCCAGATTCAAGTCTAATACTCTTTAAAAAAATGATTACCACGCAAAAATCGTATTGGGAGTAGCCAATAAAAACTACGGAGAGATTATTTTGAACCGCTTTTCTTCTGCTTATTTATATCCTATTGGCCTCACCAAAGGCTAGCCGCCATCTGTCCATCAATATTATTTTAGAGCTGTCGCAGATTTATCGAATTCGTCAATATGCAATCGTTGCATACATCAATTGCGGATTAAAAGGAAAGTGTCATTTTAATTAATGCACCGAACTTTGGGTGTCCAATGAAGAGATTAGATGTGATGTTGGCCAACTTACTTTAATTTCGGTATCGCATTATAACATGATCTGCATCGTTATAGTTAAATGCCTTAGATGTCTGATAACAAAGCAGTAAAGCAAAGCTGCCCTACACTCCCCGATAGGGGATGATATGTAAAAGTAACAGTCCTGTTATTACAGGACTGTTACTTAAAATAAATCGCTACTTCATGCCATGCTTGTGACTGTGTTTCTTGGTTGCCTCTTCAGCATGATCATTGGCCTTCTTACTGCTCTCAGCTGCCGATTTTGCATGCTCTGCAGCTTTCTCATCATTGCCTTCCTGATGCGCTTTGTGTGCATTTTGATGGTGTTTTGATGCTTCATCATGATGCTTTGCCGCATCATGGTGGTGGTTGTGCTTTGTTTCAGACATAATAAAAAGTTTTAGAGTAGATAGTACACAATCGCGTCACAAAAGTTCGTTGTTTTGTGTTATGGGTTTGTGATTAACATTATTCATGTACATTGCGTTATGTGTAGGGAATTTGCTCAACTGTGATCAGCAAGACGTTACTGGAAATAGAAAAATATGATATCTGAACTGGCTGAAAAAATAAAATCTTTTAACATAGCATTGCATTACAGTTGCTTCGTTGGAGCGGAGTTCGGGTAAATTTTTTAAAGATTAACAGACGACACATAAGAAATTGAAGGTGTCTCCGGTATGTGATCTTCAAAAAGTATAGATGTAAAGAAAGAGTACAGATTTGCTTACCTGCGATAGGATCTTTGATGCGGATTATGGCAATAAAGGCTTTCGGCTGCTTGGTATATGTCATAAAGTATCGTACTGAAAGAAATGTGTTGGATTCCTCGAACTTATTATGGAATTTGAGCGTTAATTTGATAAATGATAGATGACAATTAGTTTGTTGCCGTTAACGTAGTTAAACTGGTTAGTCCATACTATAATATACCCTAAAATATTAACGGCGGGAAGAACTGAACAATTTATTGCGGGTGCCAGTGGTTGTACAGGTTGACATTTATCGATATCTTTTACGGAATTTAGAGCCTACTAGAAGGAGCGTTTAATTAAGGCATTCCAAAAGGAAAAGTTTACTGTCACTTATATTGGGGATGGAGTGAATGATGTGTCTACTATCTATACAGCATTTAACGGCATATCTACCCATAAGGCGGTTGGCGCAGCGCGTGAAGCGGCGGACTTTGTATTGTTGCAGAGGACTTGTCTGTATTGTCCGGTGGAGTACACGAAAGCCGCCCCTGACGAGCAGGTGCGGCAAGTGGTTTCTGATATTGGGGCAGCCTTCGTTTCATGTCAACGTATGGCTCCCTGTACCTGCTTCTACTACGGATTTTTTATGGCTGTCGAATCTAGACACACTTCACGAAATGGTTACTGGAGAATCATTCTTTGTTATGCGATTATCCCCAATATTTTAATACTTATATTTTTCAAATATAGGGCAAAGCACATGAAAGGAGTTAACTGGCCTTATAAAGGAATTGCCTAAAAAATTCCATTATGAAATGAAGACGGTCTATTACATCACGATGTCGGTATTGCTGATTTGCATTCTTTCAAATGCCTATTGTCTACTTATCCTGAAGCATACTACAATACCATTAAAGGTAATTGATATTATAACTCCGGCAGTGGTATTGTTTTATTTAGCATTCATTATTCACCGAAGAAGAACCGACCCAAAAAAACGAAATGAAGAAATCGACCGCCATTTCAGTAAAAATTAAAAGGCGCTAAAAGTTCTCGGACTAGCTGTCACCTTACGAAATCATTATTCAAAGCCAGTTTAATCCTATTCAGCCTCCCGCAAATTTCTCTCAATATCAGTGCCGATATACAAGGTATGCGGAGCCGTGGGCGAAATGCTTTTTCCGAAAACACCTGTAAGCATATTCAGCAAAGAATTTTTAGCCATCCTTATATTCATTATTATTCGATTCCCGTATCAAAGGATTGTTGCCATAGTGAAATGGTAATGCTTTTGCCTATTCCTCCATACAGCAGTTCCACTTTTTGTGCAGCAGGATTGAGCAAAAATGGCTTATAATACAATATTCCTACCAGTACCAGCTCTTAAAAAATAAATGTTCTAGCTAACAGACCATATGAAGAGCCCGAACAATCCTTGCCTATTGCGTTTCTAAGCTGTGTCGTTGTGATCATGCGGGATAAAGACAAAATGGTTGGAAAGACTTATACAGATATTCAATTTATCAGAACATGGGAAAAGGAGCGATTTATATTGTTGAGAGACGAAATACCAAGAGCACTTTCGTCTTAGAGCTTGAACAGGAAATAACATGGCTTGGTTTCAAATTTTAACCGATCTTACTATTAAGCGCTTACATGCTTGCTAATAATTCATTGTTATTAACTTGGCGGTCAATATTGGCTGGAATTTTGATGCTTTAGCTCATTATCCGAAAGGTAACAGATCCAATGATTAATTAAATGGAAAAGTACGTAGTCGATTATAGTGAGATAGCTTATTTCAAAGGAATCCGAATTTTATTCGAACATCTAGAGGAGGGCCTTGATCATGCCGAGAAAAATGGCATTAAAGAAGTTTGCGTATGGACGGATGGCGATTGGAGCAAACAAGTGGTCAATTTAGATTTTCTGAAAGGTCGGGGTTTTATTGAAACTTTTCACTGGCTTGTTCCAATGTCCAAAAAGTCAAACATCGACGGGCTGAAATATCTATCCGAGCTTAAAAACCTGCGCTGGACTGCTGCGGGCGATTTTAAACTTGACCTTTCTATCTTCCCAATTTTGGAGGAACTAAACATAGGTTACGGTCCGAAAATAAAGGGATGGGAACAATTGGTTAAATTAAAGCGGCTACAAATTGCAGCTTTAAAAACAGAAGATCTATCCTTGTTACAACAGGCCCATGACCTGGAATACCTCCGTATAATCGGTGGCTCTATTGTTACAATATCAGGAATTGAAAAGTGTCAAAAGCTAAAGACGCTCTTCCTGCAAAAGTGTACGCAGCTGAGAGGTATTAAAACAACGATTTCGGAATTACATGAATTGGAGCAGTTAAATCTTGAAAGCTGTAAAAACATCGACATCACAAAGGAATTAGCCGGGCATATGGTCAAACATGTTTCAATTATTTAAAGATAGCTGTTCCTGCCTACTTCTTTTTTACAGAACTTTTTTGAGGTTTGTTACTTTGCAAAGCGAGCTTTTTGCGCGCGACTTCTAATCTTTTTCTCCATGTTGCAACCGGTGGGTCTTCATATACAGGTAACCCCTGTTCATTAATTAGCCCCATGCTTTTGGCAAGCTTTAAACTAATATCAGCTGAAGTGGTATTGTCCTTTTGCCATTGACGCCGATCTTCTGCCATTTCTTGTTGATAGGATTCGATTGCTTTACTGATAAGTTCAACTTCCTTTTCATATTTCTTTTGTTTGCGGAACAAAATCATTAAGCGGTTATATGCTACAGGGTAAGTTGGTGCTCTTTTAATCGCTGCGGTATATGATTTTACAGCCTCTTTATAATTACCTTCCTGCTCTAAGGAAAGACCTTTTTCTATCAATTCTTTTAAAGATAATCTTGCTGCCATTTCTCTTAAATAATTAATCAATAGGCGTGCTCCAGTTTGATGCATGTTCGCCCGATTATCGCCAACTCCAACGTTTTTTGTTGTTGATAACTCCTACAACAGGAAACAATCGCTCTATCTGTATTTGGATCGTATTACCCGATGAAATTTATTTTCTAAAGTTAAATAAACCTCTGAGTATATCAAGGCTACAAAAATAGAAAGTGAAAATAATTTTGTTAGATTGATCTAACTTTATATTTTTGTCAATGAATTTTATTTATTAGACTAATGAAAAAGACCTACATTGTATTATTGGGAATCATTACACTGCTAATTGGTATCCAATCTTGTGAAAAATTGGAGCCTGGGGCACCACCTGAAGATGAATTATTAGACGGTCCGATAGAAGGGCTGAATTATGAAGAGAGGCAGCGGTTTTTAAATGGCGATGCTACTTTTAATGATGAGGTTTTTACTGTTGAGAAAGGATTAGGGCCGTTATTTGTATCTAATAGTTGTGTTAGCTGCCATTCAGGGGATGGGAAAGGGCATCCTTTTTCAACTCTGACACGCTTTGGTCAAACAGATGAGACAGGAAATAAATTTCTTCATCATGGCGGCCCGCAGTTGCAGAACCGTGCTATTCCTGGGTATCTGCCGGAAACGATACCGGCCGGGGCAACATTTTCAAAATTTACACCACCGGCAGTTACCGGCTTAGGGTTATTGGAATCTGTTCCTGATGACTTACTATTAGCAATGGCTGATCCGGAAGATGCAGATGGTGATGGTATATCAGGACGGGTAAATTGGATCAACCTTCCCTCGTTTGTAACTCCACGCAGCAATGCTGTTTCCCTTGATGGAAAGTATATCGGAAGATTCGGGAAAAAAGGAAGTGTTTATAATCTTTTACAACAGACTGTTGATGCTTTTGCGCAAGACATGGGTATTGCAACAGTATATAATCCTGTTGATGTTTATTCAGGCGACGAAATTGATCCGGAAATTGAAACTCAAAGAGTAAATGATCTTGCATTCTACCTGAAAACTTTAAAAGCACCGATTCAAAGAAATCAAAATGATCCCGATGTTGTTTACGGAAAATCAATTTTTACTTCTTTAAAATGTACCAGTTGTCATAAACCTCAACTGACTACCGGGGATTCACCAATATCGGCTTTAGCATTCAAGGAATTTTCGCCTTATACAGACCTCTTGTTACACGATATGGGACCAGGTTTAGATGATGGCTATACGGAAGGAACAGCAAGAACGTATGAATGGCGGACTCCACCACTTTGGGGACTTGGTCTTTCTGCTCAATCTCAAGGAGGCAAGTTTTACCTGCTGCATGACGGGCGCGCAAAAAGTATTGAAGAGGCGATAGAAATGCATGGAGGAGAAGCTTCACAGGCTCGACAGCGTTATAGAAATCTTTCCCAGAACGACCAGGCAGCTCTCATTAAATTCCTCAAATCGCTTTAAAATGGACAGGAAAGAATTCATTAAACAATGCGGTTATGCCTGCATTAGTTCCAGCCTTGCCATATTGCTCCTGGAAGGCTGTGCTTCTTCAAAGATCGTTAGTGGTGTTATTGTGGACTCAGATATTGTTGTACCTATCGCTGCTTTTTTAAGCGGTAAAGGAGAAGAATACTATAGAAAGTATATCGTTGTCGACCATACGCTATTAAAATATCCTATCTGTGTATTCAGGTATGGGGAAAATGATTATTCAGCTTTGCTTATGCAATGCACGCACCAGGGGGCAGAGCTCCAGGTGTTTGGAGATCGCCTTCAATGTCCTGCTCATGGAAGCGAATTTGATAACAAGGGCAAAGTTAAGAATGGCCCTGCAGATACGCATTTGCGGACTTTTCCTATAACAATATTCAACAATCAAATTAAAATCTCCCTTAGAAATGTATAAAATAAAAATTTTGTTCATCGTGACATTATTCGTCATGACAGGAACTTCCCAATTGTTGTATGCCCAAATAGATACCTCGCTCTTTAAGCGGGTCGTGCCCTTAGATTCTACAAAAAAAAGCATGAATATGGATGCTATTTATAACCGTCCATTACTATCCTTGGGCAGATTGCCAGTTACTGTAGGTGGTTATATGGAAGCCAACTGGCAGCATATGGGTAAAGATGGAGTTAATGAAGGACATCAATTTCAGTTCAGGAGATTTACCGTTTTTCTTGCTTCAACAATTAGTAAAAAAATCAAATTTATATCCGAACTGGAATTTGAGCCCGCTGATCGTGAAATTTCAGTGGAATTTGCTGCACTTGATATTGAGTTTCATCCGTTACTGAATTTGCGTGGTGGGATGATTGTAAATCCCATTGGGGCCTTCAATCAGAATCACGACGGTCCTAAATGGGAGTTTATAGACCGTCCGATTTCAGCGACCCAAATGCTTCTGGCAACCTGGAGTAACGCAGGTTTCGGCTTGTATGGTAAAAAATATAACGGTGATTGGATGTTTGGTTACGAGGCCTATTTATCCAGCGGATTTGATGGGAGCATTATAAACAATAAACAAAATAGGACTTATTTGCCCGCAGCTAAAGATAACCCGGAACGCTTCGAGGAATCTGTTAGTGGAGAACCTTTGTATACCGGTAAAATAGCTGTGCGAAACAATAAAATAGGAGAATTGGGACTTTCTTACATGGAGGGCGCTTATAATAAATATAGAGATGATGGAAACACCATTGATGACAGGAGAACATTAAACATATTTGCTTTAGACTTTAATACTACCGTTCCCCATTTAGAAACTTTTGTTACCGGAGAATGGGCATGGGTACATGTTGATGTTCCTCGTAATTATACCCAGCAATATGGCAATAGACAGTATGGCGGCTTTGTTGATATTGTTCAGCCAGTTTTAAAAAGAAAAATGTTAGGGTGGGAAAATGCGACTATCAATCTCGCTTGCCGCCTGGAATTTGTAGACTGGAATGTCGGAAGATTCAATGAAACCGGTGAAAAAATAGGTGACCAAACCTGGAGCATGATGGGAGCAATCAGTTTCCGACCTAATGCCCAAACGGTATTAAGACTTAATTACAGGCACCAGCAAACAAGAGATTTATTAAATAATGCTCCTACATTGATGGGGGGATTAAGCTTTGGTATTTCCACATATTTTTAATCATCCGCAATGGTAGGTTTCAATTGTTAAGTGAAGCTAAGAAGTAGCAATCACTAAAAATTCACTATAATATCTGGTTAAAATTAGCTTAAGGAATTTCGCGAATCGTTTCCTCGTTTCGACTAAAAAATACCTCATTTTGACTTAAAAGTGTACAGGTCAATATATGACATTTGTATCATTAAAAATAATAATAAATATGCAAACAGAACAGAAGATTGCGCTTGTGACAGGAGCTAACACCGGAGTTGGCTTTCAGATTGCTAAAGCTTTAACAGAAAACAACTATATCGTTTTTATAGGTGCCAGGAGTATTGAAAAGGGCAAACATGCAGCCTTACAAATTGGAGAAAACGCCGTTGCCATTGAATTGGATGTAACTAAACAAGACACCATTGATGCAGCTGCTAGAGAGATACAGCAAAAATTTGGACGGCTTGATTTATTGGTAAATAATGCAGCGATTTCTCATGCTGGCAAACCCGGTAGAACCGTTGAAGAAATTCTGGCGAGTAATCAGGCAACTGCGCTTAGCGAAATACGGACGGTTTGGGAAACCAACGTGTTTGGTGTAGTTGCCGTAACACAAGCTTTTATTCCCCTATTAAAAAATGCCAAAGCTGCACGTATCGTTAACGTTTCAAGCGGAATGGGATCTTTGACATTAAACTCCAACCCGGACTTTATTTTCCGATCAGGTTTTGATGCTGTATATTCTACCTCTAAAACGGCGCTAAATGCCATTACACTTGCTTTTGCTATCGAACTTGAGAAAGCAAATATTAAAGTTAATGCGGTAAGTCCAGGCTATACGGCAACGGCTTTAAATAATTTTCAGGGAACCGATACACTTGAAGA
>NZ_DKSP01000151.1:0-27037 GCF_002472745.1 Sphingobacterium sp. UBA7253
GTCGAATCCGTTCTCCGACCTGATCGTTGCTATAAAGAATATGGTTACTGCCACGGGTAGGCTTAAGTGGCAATCGGCCGTAGTCAGCAGTCGGCTGACATCTGATGTTGACGCTAGGGGCACCATGCAGTGGTTCGATCTTTCGTATCAGCATCAACGGTTTAAAATACCGCCCGAATTGTTCAAAACGTGGTGCAAAATCTGTAATACGATAGGCATAGGATTCCGTATGGATTTCCGTGCAGAGCACATTTGAATTTTTGATGTAATATTGCTTGGTTTCCACAACTGCTTCCTCTGAACTGATCTTGAAAGTTCCACCTTGATTTTTATCGATCATACTGCCGAATACAAAGCTATCTTCGAACGATGGCCAGCACAACCATGATATGTTTGTATCGATGCCAACATGCGCTATGTAGGAACAATTTCCAATGATTCCAGATTGGTAGATATGTCTGTTTTCTGTTGTATTTTCGTTCATTATTTTACGATAAGTTGATTTAAAAATTGAAGAACATCTTCTTGTTCATCTAAATAATATTTTGCTGCAGATTTGTTGCTTCCTACCTTAATACTTATGGTCGATTGTGGTAAATACTTGAATAGATCTTCGTCGGTAATGTCGTCGCCAATAGCCAACATGAAATCTGCTTTTATATGTCCTGCGATTTCCAATGCCGCCTTACCTTTATTAACTTCTGTATTTTTGACCTCAATGACAGCATTTCCGTCCAGTAGTTGTAATCCATAGTCGTTGAGCATTGGGTTTAAGGTCTCCTTTAGCTCAGTTGCTTTAAGTTCGCCTAAGCCCAGTTCTACTTTTCTATAATGCCAAGCTAACGAGTAGGGCTTGACCTCGATGTAAGCCCCCGGAGTTTGATCGGCCAGTTTTTCCATCAGCTTTTTTACTTCAGGCATCCAATGGAGGGCCAATCCTTTCTTATACGACCAGTTGAAATTTGGGAAATTTGACCAAATGCCATGTTCGGCAACTAAATAGTACGATCGACCGTCAAACCAAGACGATAGGCTCTCTTGTGATCGGCCGCTTATGATGACCAATGTATTGAGTGGATCAGAAATGATATTATCCAAAAGGTTATACAACAGGGTCGTCGGAGTTGCTTTTTGGGCATGATTCTGGAATTTGACCAAAGTACCGTCATAGTCCAGAAAAAAGAGTCTATTGCTACTTTTGCTATACCTTTCTGAAATACTATTCAATACCTTATCCGAGATTCGCCTTGCCCATTCGTCACGTTGTATGGCTTTGGTCTCAGCCAAACGATTGGTAAAGAGCTGCACCCAATGTTGCACATTAAACTTCTGTATAATCTGAATATTGGCATCGGTACGTTCCTGAATTTCTTCGGGCGGCATTTTAAGCGCATAGTAAATACTGTCTGCCGTTTCTGTACGATTATAGGGGTTAATAATCAAGGCATCAACAAGTTCCTTGGAGGCGCCTGCAAACTCACTTAAAATCAATACCCCTTTTGATAAAGTCTTACTGGCGATATATTCTTTACTTACAAGATTCATCCCATCTCGCGTAGATGTAATCATACAGATATCGGATGCAACATATAATCCAACCAGCTCTTCGAATGGAAGTGATTTGTAAAAATATAGTACCGGTGTCCAGCTTAGATTTCCATAAATGGAATTGATTTCACTCACCTTCCGGTTAATCTCATCTTTCAGTTTTTTGTATTGCGATACCTTATCCCTGGAGGGTACGATAAGCATATACAATACAACTTTTGTATGCCATTCGGGGTATTTTTCAAGGAAAGTGAGAAAAGCACGTAATCGCTCTAATATGCCTTTGCTATAATCGAGTCTATCGACAGCTATAATAATTTTTTGATCGGGAAAATGGCTCCGGAATTGGCTTGCAATGGCCTGTATTTTAGGCTGACTGCTGACTTCGACGAATTTATCAAAATCAATGCCCATTGGAAAGGACTCTATAAATATATGACGATCCTTGTACTTGAGCTGGTTATGTCCAGATGATACATGCAGTATTTTTTTGCAGGCATTTAGAAAGTTCTGACTATCGGCGAAAGTATGGAATCCGATAAGATCTGCTCCCAGTAAACCTTCAACCAATTCTTTACGTTGCGGAATGTTCATAAAGAGTTCTTCTGAAGGAAAGGGGATATGGTGAAAATAACCGATGTTGAGCTCTTGGTTTTCTGAACGCAGCAGTTGAGGGAGCAGCATAAGCTGATAATCATGGACCCAAATAAAATCGGATGGCTCATCGATAGAAAGCGCAGCCTCGCAGAATTTCTTATTTACCATGACATAGGTAGACCAATATTCGCGGTCAAAATGGATGTAGCTCGGCTGATAATGGCAAATAGGCCAGAGGACCTCATTGGAATAACCTTCGTAGAAATTGCGTATTTCATCTTTGGATAAGAAAACAGGAAGCAAGTTCATCGGTTTGAGAAGCTCGACAATCTTTTCTTTTTCCTCTTCATCTTTGGGAACAATTCCCGGCCAGCCAACCCAAAGTATTTCATCCGTATCAAAGGCGGAATTTAAACCGGTTGCCAGTCCGCCCGCACTCGGCTTGATGATTAATTTTTCTTTTTTTCGCTCTATTTGTATCGGCAGTCTATTTGAAATTATTATTTTCTTCTTTTTCTTCATAAGAATATTAGATCGATTTATTTGCAGTGTGGAAGAGTTATATTGAAATAACGATGGGCTTGTAATCCACTTATCTGAACAACCTCGGGAGAGAATAGTTTGAATAAATTCAAATTAGAAAGACAATAGGGAAGCTGTTGAAGAAAGAACGCGGTAATTTGCAAAAAAAAAGACCTCTATTTCTACAGGTCTTTTTTTTTGCTATTTCATTAGATTACGATATACTGACCGCAGCAGCTTTTTCGTTATCCAGCTTTTTCATGAATTGATCGAGAATATCACCTAATCTCCCTGAAATTTCTCCTAAAATACTTTCCCAATCTTTAACTGTGCCATCACAATTGTCTGAAACAATTTTAATACTATGAAAGGTGAGATTTTTTTGAAAACAGAAATTCGCTAGGGCATAAGATTCCATATCAAATGCCAAAGGATTAAAATGTTTGATATCCTGATAAAAAGCAGTATTTACATTGATAAAACGATCCGATGTCAAAAGTGCATCTTCGTAGCGAAATTCATCAAGAGATATGGATTCCAATACGCCTTGACCTTTAAAAAACAAGGTGTTTTCCAGGAAAAATCCATCCGTATAAGCATCCCCTTGTGCATAGTATGCCGGATAAAGGACATGGCCTATCGGATGCCTTGTACAACCTACCGTGCCAACATTGAGAAGAACAGGACTAATCCCTAATGCTTTGATGTCTTCGTAAAGCGTAGCTACGGACAGGAGCGCATTTACTTTACCTACACCAATTTCGTATACAAAAGTCGATTCACTTGTCGAATTAAAAGATAGCTCATTTTTATTTGCTACCAAGATAATCGTTTCAATATCTTTATTCAGGATCATTTAATTTTCTTCGATATATGGATACTCAAATTCCAATTCTTCGGCAGTAATTAGATTTAAGAAGTTAACACAAGCCTGTTTTGATGTGGGAAAATCCATGAATGTGTAATTTCCGCAGCTAATCGGGTTTTGGAAAGGTACTTCGTATCCTTCTGTAAGAACAGTCTCTAATACTTCTTTCATCAATTCCGCCACGTTCTGAGGAGTTTTCGCTGTTCCAGCCAATACAACATAAAATCCCGTGCAACAACCCATTGGCCCAACATAAATAACTTCATCACCTAAGATGGTTCTAATTTCTGTTGCAAAACAATGTTCTAAGGTATGCATGACCTCAGGTGATAGCATACGCTCCGGAGAATTCGGTCTGATCATGCGAATGTCGTAAGTTGTATAACTTTCAACATTGCTGTTATTGGTTGTAGAAGCTTTAGCGTAGATCCCTTGTTTTAACTTGGTATGATCTACCGTAAAACTATTTACTTTTGCTTTTTCTTTTGTGTACATCTTGTTCTGTTCAAAGCTATAACGCTTGTGACGTTATAGGGGTTAAAAGTTGAATATCAAAAATTTCTACAAAGATACTAGATTATTGTAGAAAAGGACGACAAAACTGCTATTTTAACACTTCATAATGTTCGACTGTTGGAAATGGATCGTAGTAATGGTGTAAAAGTTTCTCCCATTCCTTAAATAATGCCGACCCCCTGAAACCAATGGTATGGTCTTCTAAAGTTTCCCATTCAACCAACAAAATGTACTGGTTATCTTTTTCAATACATTTACGTAAGGAATGCGTGATATAACCTTTACTCGCACTAATATACTGGCAAGCTGTTTTATAATCTCTTTCAAAATCGGACTGTTGCCCTTCAATAATTTGTAATACAGCTACTTCTAAAATCATAATTCGTTTTTTAAATAAAGTTTAGTAAATATATCAAACTTAGAGAATTTGTTTTTTATATGCAATACAATAACAAGCTTATCCGAACAATTTATTTGACATTCTTTTGATGCAGGCTTAGCTATTATTGTTTATGTCGGCAGTATCAGGTCCAGCTTTGTTGGTTTGCGAAGCGATGATCTGAATAACTAATGGAATACCGGGATTACGATTTTGGGCATTCCAAACTAAGGAGAGCGTTGTTCGTTGTGGTAAAGTGTTCAATTCAAGGAAAGTGACATCAACATGGTATCCGTTCTTTAAAGATGAAGGAACTATTGCAACCCCCAGTCCCTGAGCAACCATATTGAAAATAGTTAAAGCATTCACTGTGCGTAAAGTAACTTTGGGGATAAACTTATGATCACTAAAAATACTCATCACGAGATCATAATAAGAGTGGCTATAGTTTTTGGAAAATAAGATAAATGATTCATTTTTGAACGCATCAAGACTTGGTTGCGGCGACTTCAATAGGGGATGATTGTTGGGTAAAACGAGGCTAAAATGCTCTGTATGTATAGGCAGGCTACATAACCCGGGGGGCGTTTCGGAAAGACGAACAAACCCTAAGTCCAGTTCTTTTTTCTCCAGCAGATCCAGTTGGGTTTCATTCGCTAGTTCGTGAAGTGATAACTCGATATCAGGCTGCTGCTGTTTTAAGGTGACAAGCAATTGCGGTAAGATTGTTTGAACAGCCGACCCGATAAACCCCAGCTTTAAGGTGCTTATTTTACCGTTGGCAAAACTTTGAAGTTGAGTTTCAATCTGATCCAAGTGCCTAAATAGTTCTTTCACCTCCTGAAAGAGATACATCCCCGCTTCAGTCATTTGAACATTTCGTTTATTACGCTCAAAGAGTGTTACGCCATAGGATTCCTCCAGCTGCTTAATTTGCCTGCTCAAGCCTGGCTGCGCAATAAACAATTTTTCGGCAGCCCTTCTAAAATGCAGTTCTTCTGCCAATACTTTAAAATACAGTAAATGTCTTAGCTCTATTTGATAATTCATGGTTATCAATTGATGATAAAAATGGTATTTCTAATTATCAAATATAGCAAGTACATTTGAGTAAAGCAGTTATGATAATGGAAAAATTTTTATATGGCAGTGGGCAGCTAACATGCTCCACCGCTTTAGCGATAGCAAAAGGAACGGTTACCGGGGAAATTTCCCCCGAAGTCAAGGATAAGATCGAGCAAAGCGCCAGTTATGTCAGGAAAATAGTTGAGCGCTGTGAGGTTGTCTATGGGATCAATACTGGTTTTGGTCCATTGTGTACCACACTTATTGATGCAAGTCAAACGCAGCTGTTACAAGAAAATATTCTCAAAAGCCATGCTGTGGGTATGGGAGAACCTATAGCCAACGATTTGGCCAAATTGATGCTTATTCTTAAAGTTCACGCGCTTTCTAAAGGATTTTCAGGAGTTCAGTATACGACGATTGAGCGGATTATTTGGCATATTGAAAATCATGTCATTCCTGTGGTTCCCAAACAAGGTTCTGTCGGCGCATCGGGTGATTTGGCCCCATTGTCACATTTATTTTTACCATTGATTGGTTTAGGAAAAGTTAACGTAGAAGGGGAGATTGTGGAGACAGCTGCCGTTTTGGAAAAACACGGTATGGCACCGGTTCAGCTGGGCGCAAAAGAAGGGCTGGCTTTAATCAATGGAACTCAATTTATGGCTGCACATGGTGTGATGGCTGTTGCCGAGTTAAATCGTGTACTACAGAACGCTGACATTATTGCTACCTTAATGATTGAAGGCTTAAATGGTTCAATAAAACCATTTTTTACAGAATTACATCAATTACGCCCGCACCCAGGAAACCGCTATGTCGCTGCAAGCATTTTTAACATGCTTCATGGCTCGGCTATTTTGGAAAGCCACAAAGACTGTTCTCGTGTACAAGATCCCTACTCGCTGCGTTGTATCCCTCAGGTCCATGGAGCATCACGCAACGCTTGGTTTCATTTGAAGGATACCATAGAAATCGAAATAAATGCAGTGACCGATAATCCTGTGATCATTAATGATGAACTAACCATTAGTGGCGGTAGCTTTCACGGACAGTCAATTGCTTTGCCTTTGGATTATGCCACACTGGCCGCATCGGAAATTGGCAATATTTCGGACCGAAGGATCTATTTGTCTTTAGAAGGTCAAACCAACGGAGTCCCAAAATTGTTAATGAAGTCAACCGGTCTCAATTCAGGATTTATGATCTTACAATATAGCACTGCCGCGATTGCAAGTGAGAATAAAGGACTTTGTTTTCCTGCAAGTGCAGATAGTATTCCTACCTCTTTAGGCCAGGAAGATCATGTCAGTATGGGATCTATTGCCGGCCGAAAATTACTGCAGGTCATTGACAATGTCGATAAAATACTAAGTATTGAACTGTTATGTGCGGCACAGGCCAAGGATTACCATCAGCCATTAAAATCGACTGCAGCATTGGAAGCTATCCATGCAAGAATTCGCCAGTCTATTCCGCATATTGAATCCGATCAACCTATGGAAGAGCTGCTGACTGAGGCACAAAGGCTCGTAAAATCAGGCGAACTGATCACATTGCATCGTCAATATGCTACAGGTGAGATTGAAGCGGATTTGAAACAAAGGTTTGAAATGTTTTAAACGAAGAATGATGGAAAAAGAGCTGAAATTAGTTGGACCTTTTAGGCAGGTATTAACGATGTCAAATATGCCCGTTAATGGGACGCTCCACGATAAACAATTGGCTATTATTAAAGAAGGAGGTATTTTAATAGCAGGTAACAATATATTGGAAGTGGGGGATTTTGAGCAACTACAACTGCAATGGGGAAAGGAGGCGGCACTTGTACTTGTAGAAGGAGATCAGGTTGCTCTGCCAGGCTTTATTGATTGCCATACACATATTGCTTTTGCCGGTAATCGAGCGAATGATTTCGCCCTTCGAAATGCAGGCTCAAGCTACCTGGAGATTGCAGCGGCAGGAGGTGGGATCTGGAGCACCGTTTCCCATACGCGGGATTGTAACGTAGAAGAATTGATTGATCTCACTATCCAGCGCGCAAATTTTCTATTAAGGCAAGGAATCACAACAATTGAAGTTAAAAGTGGTTACGGCCTCAATGTTAAAGAAGAACTTAAGATATTACGGGGCATTCAGAAATCGGATCGTCGTACAGCATCAGACCTTATTCCAACTTGTTTGGCTGCACATATGCTCCCACGGGACTTCGACGGATCCGCAAAAGATTATCTTCATCTGATCACAACAGATCTTTTTCCCCTATTGAAATCAGAAGGGCTGTCGAATCGGATTGACGCATTTATCGAAAAAACAGCTTTTCAGGGGGAAGACATTGTGGCCTATTTACGAAAAGCAAAAGAAATGGGTTTTGATCTGACTATTCATGCCGATCAGTTTACCACTTCGGGAAGTCAGATTGCTGTAGAACTCGGTGCTCAATCTGCGGATCATCTTGAAGCATCAACTGCGGCTGAAATAGAACTTATCGCACACTCAACTACTGTTGCTGTAGCGCTGCCTGCAGCCTCTATTGGCCTTGGATGTGGTTTTACACCTGCTAGAAAGTTGCTGGATGCAGGTGCATGTTTGGCAATAGGAAGTGACTGGAATCCAGGGTCCGCGCCCATGGGACAGTTACTGACGAGTGCGAGTATTTTGGCAACAGCAGAAAAGTTGACGAATGCGGAGTTGCTTTCGGCACTAACCTACCGTGCTGCAAAAGCCTTAAACCTGTCGGATCGCGGCGTGTTGACCAAGGGCATGAAAGCAGATTTTAGTTTATTTAAAACAGATAATTATCAGGATATTACCTACTACCAAGGAAGCTTGCAGCCTACAGCAGTATGGAAAAATGGTCAGGAAGTATTCTCAATATAACAACATGGAAGATACATTTAAGAGTGAGGTTGCGGAAGGTATTCCGACCGTATTACCTCCAAAAGTAGAACGAGATCATACAATAAGTCATGCCCCCAGACGAAAGGATATTCTCACCAAGTCGGAAGAGAAGCTGGCCCTACGGAATGCATTGCGTTATTTTCCAAAACAATGGCATACGGTTTTAGCACCTGAATTTTTAGAGGAGCTTCGTAGTTTTGGGCGAATCTACATGTACCGCTTTAGACCCCAATATGCAATGCACGCTCGACCGATAGATGATTATCCAGCAGTGAGTAAGCAGGCGGCAGCTATTATGTTGATGATTCAGAACAACCTCGATCCAGCTGTAGCACAACATCCTCATGAACTGATTACCTATGGTGGGAATGGAGCTGTTTTCCAAAATTGGGCTCAATATCGCCTCACCATGCAGTATCTTTCGCAGATGACAGATGAGCAAACTTTACATCTTTACAGTGGTCATCCAATGGGGCTTTTCCCTTCCTCACAACATGCACCTCGTGTTGTTGTAACCAATGGCATGATGATTCCAAACTATTCGAAACCGGATGACTGGGAACGTTTTAACGCCTTAGGCGTTACACAATATGGGCAGATGACTGCAGGTTCCTATATGTATATTGGTCCACAGGGTATTGTGCATGGCACCACAATTACTGTCATGAACGCTTTTCGAAAACATTTAACAGTAGACGATACCATTCAAGGCAAGGTGTTTTTGACTTCTGGTTTGGGAGGTATGAGTGGCGCACAGCCCAAAGCAGGTAATATTGCCGGCTGTATCACCGTATGCGCTGAAATAAATCCCGTTGCGGCAAGAAAGCGGCATGAACAGGGTTGGGTAGACCGATTGGTAGAAAACATCGATGAACTCGTTGAACAGGTACAGTTGGCGATGGATCAAAAGGAAACAATTTCCTTCGCCTATATCGGTAATATTGTCGAAGTGTGGGAAGCCTTTGATCGCGAAAATATCCACATCACGGTAGGATCTGATCAGACATCATTACATAATCCTTGGTCTGGAGGCTATTATCCGATGGGGCTGACCTTTGCAGCATCCAATGCGTTGTTAGCGACCGATCCTGACCGGTTTAAGCGATGTGTACAAGAAAGCTTAGTACGACATGTCGATGCCATCAATAAGCATGTATCCAAGGGAACCTATTTCTTTGATTACGGCAATGCGTTTCTGTTGGAGAGCAGTCGTGCTGGTGCAGCGGTATGGAATGCTAAAAAGGATCAGTTCCGCTACCCATCTTATGTGCAGGATATTCTTGGTCCAATGTGTTTTGACTATGGTTTTGGACCCTTTCGCTGGGTTTGCACGTCTGGTAAGGCTTCGGATCTCCAAAAATCAGACGAAATAGCCATGACAGTTTTAGAAAAGCTCCGAAAAGAAGCCCCTGTGGAGATTCAGCAGCAGATGCAAGATAATATTCAATGGATCAAAGAAGCTGGTAAAAATAGACTTGTAGTAGGCTCTCAGGCGCGTATTCTTTATGCAGATTCAAATGGGCGTATTGCCATAGCAAAGGCTTTTAATGAAGCCGTAAAAAGTGGCTTATTTGAAGCACCTATTGTTTTGGGAAGAGACCATCACGATGTGAGCGGTACCGATTCACCTTATCGGGAAACAAGCAATATCTACGACGGCAGTCAATTTACAGCAGATATGGCTATTCATAACGTCATTGGCGACAGTTTCCGGGGGGCCACTTGGGTATCTATTCACAATGGCGGCGGAGTCGGTTGGGGTGAAGTCATCAACGGAGGCTTCGGTCTACTGCTAGATGGCTCTGAAGAAGCAGCTTTTAAGTTAGAAAAGATGCTGTATTTTGATGTGAATAATGGGATTGCTAGGCGCGCCTGGGCTAGAAATAAGGAAGCTAATCAGGCGCTAGATCGTACAATGGAGAAAAATACGACATTGCAAGTTACCCGCGCGCAACTTGTAGATGACGATATTATTGAACAATTATTTGATCTGAGCGAATGAACTTATTGTTGAATAATCCGGAAATATACAACAAAGGAGACCAAGCGGTCTGGAAGGGGCGTATCGATGGGCAGGATCGTGAATGGATGCGTTGGCATCAATTAATGGATTGTGTTGATCTTCTCGAGCAGCCCGATTTAAGGCAGTCCATTGCTTTTCTCGGATTCTGTAGCGATGAGGGGGTTGGACGCAATCAAGGTCGTGTAGGAGCCAAAGATGGACCGACAGCACTTCGGAATGTATTAACAAACCTTCCTGTACATTTTTCTGATAAACTAAAACTTAAAGACTGCGGTGATATACTTATAAAAGACAGTGATTTAGAGCTATCTCAACAGGGGCTTGGGGCTGCATTAAATTGTATTCTCGAACAAGAAGGATTTCCAGTCATCTTAGGTGGTGGCCATGAAGTAACTTACGGCCATTATTTGGGTGTTAAAGAATTTCTAAAGAGTCGTAACCAAAGTCTTAGCATTATTAATTTGGATGCCCATTTAGACATCCGTCCATTGCAGGATGGCAAAGGGAATTCTGGAACAGGCTTCTTTCAAATCGAGCAGGATCAGTCTAAAGCTGATTTGCCATTTCATTACTTGGCGATTGGTATTCAGGGAATTAGTAACACCAAGGGATTGCTGGACTATGCCAAAGAGAAGGATGTGCAGATTATTGAAAGAGAGAGTTTAGTCATTGAAAAGCTGGATTTAATTAGGGAAAAAATTGTTAGTTTTTCCAAATTAGTGGATTATGTGTATTTGACGGTTGATCTTGATGCTTTCGCTGCAGCCTATGCACCGGGAGTAAGTGCATTGGCATTTAACGGTATAGTTCCTGATCATTTGTTTTTTACGATCTACGATATGCTACTGGATCTGCCTAATCTAAAATCTGTCGATTTTGCCGAATTCAATCCCCATTTTGATATTGATTCCAGAACGGCCAAACTAACGGCTGATCTCATTTTTAAGTTGATAAACAAATTAGCAATTAAACTTGATTAGCAACTGCTCATTAGCTAAACAGGGGGCAAAAAAGATGGTTAGATACATTGCGACAGGAATCTAACCATCTTTTTTCATATTGGCGAGGTCTTAAAAAAGCACATCGGCTAATGCTGGATCCTTATCAAAAACTGATTTTGCAAAAGGACATAAAGGCATAATTTTTAAATTTTCTTTACGTGCATAAGTCACTGCCGCCATCAATAGCTGTTTACCTAGCCCTTTTCCTGCATATTCAGAATTTACTTCCGTGTGGTCTATAATGAATTTTGTAGGGCCAGCCCAGGTATAGGTCATTTGTGCCACTGACTTTTCCTGATCGATAACCTCAAAGCTACCATGTTTATCGTCATTTTTTTGTATTACTTCCATGAGCATGAATTTAATTAAAGAAAAGTACAAAATAGACAAAATCCAGCAATATATAATATGAACAGTGATTTAGAAAAACAGCTATTTCTATCAGCTAGATTGTATAATTGGCTTCCGTGTTTTGTAAAATTGCGGTGACCCTTTTAAATAGCTAATATTTTTAGTATGTTTGCTTTGCGTTATGAGTGTAAATCAAAGCAAAAGACAAGAATTTGCCATTGTGGACATAGAGACTACAGGTGGCAATGCAAAATCGAGCAGGATCACAGAGGTTGCCATTGTTATTCATGATGGTAATCAGGTTTTGGAACGTTGGGAGACCTTGGTGAATCCAGGGAAAGAGATTCCGAATTCGATTTTTGCGCTTACGGGCATAGACAATGACATGGTGAAGGACGCTCCGTTATTTGATCAGGTAGCCGAGCACATTTATGAAATGCTCAAAGACCGTATTTTTGTTGCGCATAATGTAAATTTTGATTATTCATTCATTCGATTTCAGCTTCAGGAATCGGGTTTCGAGTGGTCGGCGATTAAATTGTGTACAGTACGCTATGCGCGAAAAATAAAGCCGGGATTATTGTCCTATAGTTTGGGACGCCTATGTGATTATCTAGATATCCCGATTGAAAATAGGCACCGTGCGGGTGGCGACGCTGATGCAACAGCCATTCTCTTTGCTTATTTGAAAGTGCTAGATACCGAACAGGTATTTCAGGATATGATTAAACATAAAGCGCTAGATCAACGTTTTCCACCGCATTTAAATCCCTTGGAATATGAACAATTGCCCAACGAGGCTGGAGTCTATTATTTTCACGACAAAGCTGGAAAAGTAATTTATGTTGGCAAGGCCGTCAATATAAAAAAAAGAGTATTATCTCATTTTACAGGGAATAATATTCAAGCGCAAAGGCAACATTTCTTAAAAGAAATTCATCATATAAGTTATGAGTGCTGCGGGACAGAGCTGATGTCATTGTTGTTGGAATGTGCTGAAATCAAAAAATTCTGGCCAAAATATAATAGAGCACTTAAACGGTATGAGCCTAAATTTGGTTTGTTCTCTTATGAAGATCAAAATGGCTATCTCCATCTGGCAATTGGGAAGACAACAAGGGGACAAGAATGTATTCAGTTGTTTCAGCGGGAATATGACGCTATACAGTTGTTGCAAAGCTTTATTCAGCAGGACGCTATTAATCCGCAATTTTGTCAGTTTGGGCACGCCAGTTTGTCTACGAAAGCTTTAAAGAAGACCGAATTGCCCGATCGAGACCTACACAATACCCGGGTGGAACGTTGTATCGAGGATTGGCTCAAACAGCAGCCATCCTTTGTATTGATCGATAAAGGACGTAATTCCGATGAAAAAAGCTGTATTGTCATTGAAAATGGTGTTTTTTATGGAATGGGATATATTGATCAATACGGCCAGTATAGCAGGTTTGAAGATATAAAAGGACAAGTTAAAAGATATCAGAGCAATCACTACATGATGGAATTGGTCAAAATGGCAGCAGAAAGACAACCCGCTAAAATACATTTCTTAACAAAATCAAAGATTTTACCTGATGTTGCGGCAGAACCTGATTTCTCTTATGAAAAATTGGCTCCGAATAGCCTCTTTAATTTCTTTTAACAGTATATTTTCTATTCTTATTTTGGAAATGTCTTGCGTTTAGTCATTTCAATCTCAGTAATCTGTTAAAGAAATGTGAAATAGTAATTTATGCGCGATTTTGGTCCAATAGTTGAAATATTCTTTGTGTAGAATATTAAAAAAAGACTTTTCATAATTTAGGTTAATAATTGGTTAGTTAGTAAAAGCCTGAAGTTCCCCACTTCAGGCTTTTGTTGTTATTGACAATCATAAATCTCTTTGCTTAACATGTATAGTTTTGCTAAATCCTATTAACAAACGTAAAATCATCGATATAACCATTTATAAGATTTGTAAATCTTTGCGATTATCTGTAGTATTGTAGGTACACGCTAAAATGCGCGGCCTATGGTGTTTGCTTGAATGAAAGCAATTAACAATGGCGTCTATCAAGATTATATGATCAAATCTATTCGTTTTTTACTTTTAGGATTATTTCTTTGGGAGAACGTTTCTGCCCAAAAGCTTCCTACAGACTATGTCAACCCGTTTATCGGTACCAGCAATTATGGAACAACTAATCCGGGTGCTCAGGTTCCCAACGGCTTGATGAATGTTTCTCCGTTTAATGTAATGGGATCATCACTTAATGCATTTGATAAAGATGCAAGATGGTGGTCTACTCCCTATGAACATAGCAACAGTTATTTTACAGGTTTTTCTCATGTTAATTTAAGTGGGGTAGGATGTCCAGACATGGGAAGTTTGTTGTTGATGCCAACTTCAGGTAAATTAGAGGTTGATTATCATCAATATGGAAGTACCTATACGCAGGAGGTTGCCCATCCGGGGTATTATAGCAATGTGTTAAAGAAATACGGTATCAAAACCGAAGTTTCAGCGACAACCCGTGTAGGTGTTTCTAAATTTACTTTTCCAAAAGGACAGGCAAATATCCTGCTTAATTTGGGCGAAGGTTTAACAAATGAAACGGGAGCAACAGTTCGTTACGTAAGTGATACCGAAATAGAGGGATCTAAATTGTTGGGCTCCTTCTGTTACACGAACAATCAGGCTGTTTATCCAATCTTCTTTGTTATGCGTGTCAATAAAAAACCGTCAAAAAGAGGATATTGGAAATTCCAGCGTGCCGGAGAAAAATGGGAAAACGATTGGAATAAAGATGCCGGAAAATATAAAATTTTTACGGACTATACCGATCAGCTTTCCGGCGATGATCTTGGCGCATATTTTAGTTTTGATTTCAAAGAAAATGAAAGCTTAGAAGTACAGCTGGCCGTATCATTTGTGAGCGTTGAGAATGCGCGTAAAAATCTAGATGCTGAGCAAGCAGACTTTAGCTTTGAAAAAATACAAAAGAATGCAGCTTCGCTTTGGAACAATGCATTGTCAAAGATACAGGTAGAAGGTGGTACAGAGGACCAAAAAACAGTGTTCTATACAGCATTATATCATGCCATGATTCATCCAAATATCTTGCAGGATGTAAACGGAGAATATCCGGCAATGGAAAGTCGGAAAACACTTGTTGCAGATCACAATCGTTACACCGTGTTTTCGCTATGGGATACGTACCGAAATGTTCAGCCTTTAATGTCACTGGTTTATCCCGATAAGCAAGTGGGCATGATACGTTCCATGATCGATATTTATAAGGAAAGTGGTTGGATGCCCAAATGGGAGTTGTATAGCCGAGAAAGCTATACTATGGATGGCGACCCTGCAGTACCAGTGATCGTCGATGCATGGATGAAAGGCATTCGGGATTTTGATATCAATACAGCTTATGAAGCGTTTGTGAAATCGGCAACGACTACGGACTCCACGAATAAAATTAGACCAGACAATGCGGACTATGTGAAGTATGGGTATGTTCCACTGCGCGATTCATTCGATAATTCGGTATCTCATGCCATTGAATATTATGTTGCAGATTGGAATCTAGCGCAGTTGGCTGGTTCATTGGGGAAAACCAAAGATGCCCAGCTTTTTGCTAAGCGAGCACAAGGATATAAACATTATTATTCTTCGGAGTATGGGACTTTCAGACCTATTCTTCCTAACGGCGAGTTTTTAAGTCCATTTAGCCCATTAATGGGCGCCAATTTTGAACCTAATCATGGTTTCCATGAAGGTAACGCCTGGAACTATAGTTTTGCCATACCATTTGATATCCCTGGTTTGGTGAAATTGATGGGCGGAAAGCAAAAATTTGTGGATAGACTGCAGGCAACGTTTGATAAAGGGTATTTTGATGTTACCAACGAACCAGATATGCTGTATCCACATGTGTTTTCAGAAATCAAAGGAGAAGAATGGCGTACCCAAAAATTGGTTAAAGAAATTTTGGAGAAACATTTTACAAACAGTCCTGGGGGGATACCGGGAAATGACGATACGGGAACAATGTCTACATGGGCTTTAATGAACATGATTGGAATCTATCCTTTTTGTCCAGGTAGACCAGATTATACCGTTGTAACACCTGTATTCGACAAAGTGACCATCCAGCTCGATAAGAAATATTATCCAAACGGCGACAAAGTGACGATAAGACGTCAAAAAGAGGGTGCTGGTGATTATATCAAAAAGATCGTTATCGATGGAAAACCATTCAATGGATTTAAAATCAACCATCAAACTTTGGTCAACAGTAAGGATATTCTAATCGTTACTGGAAATAGATAATTAGGCAAACTAAACTGAAAAACTGATCTACACGATGAAATATATTAATTATGCGGTCTGTGCAGGCCTTTTGTCCTTAATTGGTTGTGCTTCACTAAAAAACTCCGATAAGACTTCTTATGTCGGATATGTAAATCCTTTTATTGGAACGGATTTTACAGGCAATACATATCCTGGAGCACAGTCACCTTTTGGAATGGTACAGCTTAGCCCAGATAATGGACTACCCGGCTGGGACCGTATTTCCGGATACTTTTATCCCGACAGTACGATTTCTGGTTTTAGCCATACACATTTAAGTGGAACTGGTGCCGGTGACTTGTACAACATATCTTTTATGCCGGTTACCTTACCATATCATGAAGCCGCGGCTCCCTTAGGTATACATTCCAAATTTTCGCATAAAGACGAAAAGGCTCACGCCGGATACTATCAGGTAAAACTTACTGATTACGATATAAATGTGGAGCTGACAGCAACGGCACGCTGCGGCATTCAACGTTATACCTTTCCAAAAGCCGAGTCTGCTGTATTTTTAGACTTAAAGAAAGCAATGAATTGGGATGCTACCACGGATTCGCACATCGAAGTGGTTGATTCTGTCACTATTCGTGGTTATCGTTTTTCGGAGGGCTGGGCAAGGGGCCAACGCGTTTATTTTGAAACTCGGTTTTCTAAGCCTTTTATGGCCGTTCATATCGATAGTTCAGCAATATTATCCAGCGCTGATACAACGGCAAAAAGTGCAAAACGCATTGGTACAGCATTCAAAGCACGTTTTGATTTCAAGACAGCAGCTGGAGAACAAGTGACTTTAAGTACGGCCCTTTCGGGTGTAAGTATGGAAGGCGCTTCCAAAAACTTAAAAGCAGAAGTTCCAAAAGATGACTTTGATTATTATGTAAAGGAGGCCGAGCAAAATTGGAATCACGAATTGGGTAGGGTAGCGATCGAGACCAAAGACAAAGAGGAGCAGGTTAAGTTCTATACAGCGTTATATCATTCCATGTTAGCACCGACGATTTTCGGTGATGTTGATGGTGCATATATGGGGGCTGACCGGAAGGTACATCAGGCCGAAGGTTGGACCAATTATAGCACGTTCTCACTTTGGGACACTTATAGAGCCTCGCATCCATTATTTACGTATATCGACCCTAGTCGAGTAAATGATATGATTAAGTCCTTCATCGCCTTTTATGAACAGCACGGCCGATTACCGGTATGGAATATTTACGGGAGTGAAACGGATATGATGATTGGGAATCACGCCATTCCTGTCATTGTAGATGCATATTTAAAAGGAATCGGTGATTTTGATGCATCAAAAGCGTTAGAAGCTTGTGTTGCCACAGCTAATATTGACAATTATCGGGGCATAGGTCTGTATAAGAAACTAGGCTATGTGCCTTATGATGTCAAAGATGAATACAATGCCGAAAACTGGTCCCTATCAAGAACGCTTGAATATGCCTATGACGATCATTGCATCGCAATGATGGCCGATAAGATGGGAAAGAAAGAGATTGCAGGAACATTTTTTGCAAGAGCTCAAAATTATAAAAATGTGTATAATCCGGCTACTTCATTTATGCAACCTCGAGATAGCCATGGTAAGTTTATTACCCCATTTGATGCGGAGGAATATAGTGCGCATATTTGTGAAAGTAATGCATGGCAATATTTTTGGTCTGTGCAACATGATATCCCTGGATTGATTAAACTCGTTGGTGGACAAGAGCGCTTTGGACAGAAGTTAGATAGCATGTTTACATTTCATCCTTCTGACACCAGCAAGCTTCCAATTTTTAGTACAGGAATGATTGGGCAGTATGCGCATGGTAACGAGCCGAGCCATCATGCACTCTATTTATTCAATGCCGTTGGACAGCCTTGGAAAACGCAGCAATATGCGGCAGAGGTAATGAACAAACTTTACTTGAATACACCTTCGGGATTAAGTGGAAATGATGACTGCGGGCAGATGTCGGCTTGGTATGTATTCAGCTCATTGGGATTTTATCCTGTAGATCCCATAAGTGGAAAATACGAAATCGGTACCCCTTTATTTGAAAAAGCTGAATTGAAGTTGTCCAATGGAAAGAAATTTACCGTGAAAGCTAACCATGTCAGTAAATCCAATATTTATATACAAGCCATTACGATCGATGGTAAGCCTCTTGAAACAAGTTATATCACACATGAACAAATTATGTCCGGAGCGACATTGGTGTTAGAAATGGGTGAAAAACCAGGGCCAGTATGGTACAAAAATAAATAGGATCAATAGGTCTATAGGTCTTCTTAAGTGAAGCCTTCAAATAATTAAGAGAAGCCTCCCAATGAATGTTTAATCGTTTCGGAGGCTTTTTATTTTGTCTGCTGGAACAATCAGGTTTTTGTAAAAGTATGTCGTGCTACACCATGTTCCATTCGGGAAGAGCGCATAATTTGGGATATCTCCGACTATCGTCCAGCCACATTTTTGATACATAATATAAGCCGGGCTATCGGTTACAGTATCTAGTACCAATAGTGTCTTATTTAGATCAATGGCTTTATTTTCAATGTGTTGAAGTAAATTTTGTGCAATGCCCATTCTTCGAAAGTCAGTATGGACTAACATTTTGGCTACATCTGCACGATGTGTCTGATTTGATGGGAGGTCGATTTGCAGTTGAACAGTTCCTGCGATTCGATGGGTAAAGGCATCTCTTGCAATAATCAATATTATTTTCTGTTCCTTGACCTTGTTCAGTACATCAGTCCAAAATTTTTTTGCCTGTTCAACTGTTAGATCTTCCATGAAACCTACGGAGGCACCTCCTTGGACAATATTAAAAGTCAGGTCTACTAGTTCGGAAATTAAGTTAATGCTAGATTCTTTGACTTCTTCAATGACAAAATCTGTATGGGAAATAGGTGTGGAACTCATGTGTTTGATTGGAGACGAGATATAGAAAAGGTATTGATCGCGATGTTATGTAAGAAAAAACATTCTGGTCATGATCGGCTTGGCTCTTCTGGTGAGAATCATATTTAAGAATCGTTACTCGTTGCGGGTGAATGCAAAATAGATGACATATAACCAGCCAAGTATTCCATGAATTAAAGCCCAAAGTATAGATTTGTTGCGATCCCATGAGGTGACAACGGCAATTACAGAACCGAGTCCAATACCCGATTGTGTGATCGTCTGTGTCGTTGATTTACTTATCTCTTGACCAAATGCGATATCCGCGATGAAAATAAAGAATACGAATAATGAGAGGTGTTTCATGACGAATTTATTGAGCTCCTCTTATTTTGAGTTCTTCATTGATTTCTTTTATTCTTTTAAAATTCAGAATAACAATGGGAGATAAGGCGAAAGGAATGGCCATCAGTGCACTGAATCCTTTGCTAATTGAGGTATAAATTCCCATGCCTAATAGGATAAAAAGCATGGTTGTGAGCATCCAAGTAATTACCAGGGCAGTTTTTTTGTTGGTTTGAAGCTCTTCGTCAGTCATTCCGTTTAAAGGTCTATTATTCATATTTCGGTGGTTTATAGTCTCTAAGTTCCGTAATTCTTTTTAAGAAACAAAGTTTTCTGCGTTAAATGATGTGTGAATCTTGTTAAATATAACGTTTTTCTTGTTTTTCTTAAAAAAAGATTAATTAAATGGCTAAAATAGTAGGTTTTGAAGGAGCTTTTTTCTTAATAACAGAGCATAAGGTGATTATTATGGATTCCATTTTTTAAAAGAGCAACTTTCTCAACTTTCTGGGTAACGAACAATTTGTGTAAAGTAGGTATAAGCGTATTGTTTTGAGCAAGTGGATTGTGCGGAGAATAACGAATCTTAAAACAAAGACCACGAATATTAAACGAGACGGAAATACTGTTTTAAAAAGCTGTTATTTGTGAAAAAAATCAAGAAATGAGAATGCTAGCTTTAATCTTTATGCTATTTACCATGTGTTCCTGTAGGGGTAATTTGGAATCGGGGTACAACGTGAAAATGGCTAAGCTCTTTCATAGCTGTCGAGAAAAAATGGATGAGAGCTATGGAAAATTGCTGGAAGGGGAATATGATGTCGATAAATCAGACTATTCCTATCACATGAAATTGAATGAGGCACGTGCTTTGAGTAGTTACATAAAAGGAATAAAATGCGAAGCTTCTCAATTGAAATACAGTAAAACTGCCGAAAGTTTTCACATCGCTACAATTGGTTATATGACGGAGATCGTTGATGGATATGGTGTTTTATTAATTAAATATATTGATGAACAGAAAAAAGGGACTCGGAAAAGTCTGTTGCGGGAGATTACTGATGAAAAAGAGAAAATTGCAGCCTTAGCTGAGTCGTGTTTAGGACATCAAATAGCCTTCTTGAATCGAGCTGGAATAAAAGTAGATAGTCAAAAAGGAAAGTAGTTGAAATATATTTTAATTTTATAACAATGTTAAAACTAAAAAATAAGTGGTATTTGCTTATCATTTTACCTATGATGGCATTGTCCTGTAAGAGCAAAATAGCTGCGCATCAGCCAATACCCCCGTATTCATTGGCTGATACTGTGAAACCCGATTGGTATCGCGAATCCTATGGTCAGGTTGTGATGATCGACAATGATTTTGTGACTCAGAAAAACGGCAGTTATTTAATAGATCTTCCTTTGCAGATCGTGCCAGATTCCACTTACGTTTTCTTTTTGAGTACTAGAATTCCATTGGAGTTACTAAAAAGGTCAACTGAATTCTATCCCGATCTTCAACATTTTGTACTGATTGTCCCCGATTGGAAGTATTATGATGAGGTCGCCAAAGAAGCCTCGAAAAACGGAATGTGTATAGAACCTGCGACGACCAATTTTTATTATTCCATAAAAAGAGAGGATGGTGCGGTTAAAGTCGACAGTATCCGGCTTTCTGGTGAAGATAACGCGAGGTTTGATTTTGTTAAACCAATTTCACCTAAAGGCATGCTTACCGTTTATCGAAGAGAAAGTTACGGATCGGTTTGTTGCCCGCGTGACCCCAAGTGGGATAACGTCGATAAAGATGAGCTCTTTATACGTGAGTTTGAACACCGCAGTCACCTGAACGTGACCAAAGGGAGGTATGTGCAGATGGAAGGGAAAGAAGGCGAAAAAAGTATCTATTATACTTTACCAGGATTATCTTCAGCACAGCGATTGGAATTTTTAGCAGATAAGTATACGGAATGGGTTGTCAATAAAGATATGGAGGCAAAGACGTTTATGCCACAGTTATTTACACCCCAAATTGTACCTATGGTAACCGAAGGTTTTAACAAAATGAAAGAATTACCATAAAGTTAGCGATACCGAAATTTGAATGTTTCCATAACAATACGCTGTTTTTAAATGGAGATAAAGCTATTCTGTTAGCTTTATCTCGAACATTTTATCCCAGTTTTTACCGGTAACAAAGAAAGTGTTTGATCTTTTATTGTAGGCGATACCATTTAATACGTCTAAATCCACATGTTGTGTTACATGTTCACGTAATTTAGATAGATCGACTAAAGCCTCCACTGCACCTGTTTTAGGGTCGATCCGTCCAATGACATCCTCCATAAAGAAATTTGCATAGATTTTTCCTTTTACCCATTCCAGTTCATTGATTTGATCCACCATGGCTGTGTTCGTTGCTGCACGGATATAATCCATTTTTGAGAAGTCATTTGGATTCAGCGTATAGATATAATCAGAACCATTGGACATGTATAAGTTTTTACCGTCAGAAGTTAAACCCCAGCCTTCCATTGGCTGAAAGTAAGGAAGTGTTTTAATAACAGAAAGGCTGTTTATATCGTATAGGTAGGCTAGATTGTTTTTATAAGTCAACTGATATAATTTTCCATTTAGGACGGTGGCACCTTCGCCAAAAATTGAATCATCCAATTCAATTTTTTTGGTGGGTTGACCCGTTTTTGGATTAACAATACGAACACTCGATTTACCTTTATTTCCGCTTGGACCAATCCCATTCCCGGTACTTTCGATCAAATTATCCCTGTAGAACTCCAATCCCTGTGTGAAAGCTTTGATATCATGGGGGTAAATATTCACAATGCTATAGCTTAGCAAAAGCGGAGGAGTGGACGCGAATAGATCGATGTTGACCGAATTTTCTTCTCGTTTTCCAGCACTAAATACGACAGCTTTAATAATCTGCTTGCCAAATTTCTCCTGTTTTAATGAATAACGGAAAGGTTCATTTCCGATTACTTGACCAATCTTTTTATCGTTTATAGTGTAAATAACAGAGTCCATTTTCGGCGTTTTTTCGCTGTCCACCTTTAAGATCAGATCCTCGCCCTGCGTATAGCTCTGTTTGATTTTGTTAAAGGTAAATGTCGGATTTTCATCGGCATATTCGGGCTGAGAGCTTGAAGTTGTATTTGTATTGTTACTTTTATTTCCGGTACAACTGCCCAAAATGGTGCCAATAACGAAAAAAATGAGGTAAGATTTTTTGTGCATTGATAGAGGGTGCTTGATTAATTATCCGCTAATAAACTAGAAAACGAGTTGAGTATACATAGCTGTTGCTGTAATACTCGTTTCTCAAACTTAGATAAATTGTTTTTTATATGCAATTTAATTGCTGATCAATACAAAAGATAATTTGTCTGTGAAAGAAAAAAATGAACAATTACATGCTAGCCGATTGTTATAAAGGTATGGAAAGATTATATTTTACTGGAACGAGCGGTATCCTTTTGCCTTACAAGAATAAAAGCTACTATCCTGAGGAGTTTCAGGATAAAAGTCGATTGGCTGTATATAGCTTATTATTTAATTCATTGGAAGTAAACAGTTCTTTTTATAAAATCCCCAGAGAAGAAACCGTCAGAAGATGGTCCGAAGAAACGACCGATGACTTTCGTTTTACGTTTAAACTATGGAAAGGAATTACACATCAAAAAGAACTCAAATTTGATCCACAGGATGTCGCTAGATTTCTATCCGTTATTGACGCTGTCGGCCAAAAGAAAGGGTGTTTGCTCATACAATTACCACCATCTTTTAAATTTGCTTCTATTGGATTGCTTGCTGAATTGCTGGATTGTATTGCTCAGGACAAGAGAAGTGAAGGGTGGCCGATCTGTGTAGAATTTAGGGATCCAGTTTGGTATAGGGAAGAAACTTCTGAACTGTTAAAATCTTATAATATGAATCTGGTTATTCATGATAAGAATATGCAAGGTATGCGTCTTCAATACGCAGATGCAAATGCAAACATAATCTATGTGCGATTCCATGGCCCAAATGGTGACTATAAAGGAAGCTATACGGACAACATATTGTTTGAATACAGCACCTATATTAACGACTGGATTGCAGAGGGAAAAGAAGTCTATACTTATTTTAATAATACAATCGGAGCGGCACTTTCTAATCTGAATACATTAGCCAAGTATATCACAGCGCGCAAAATATTTCCTACTTAAAAAGTGTCTTTTTTAAAGTGCACTGCCACGGATATATTCCGTTCCCATGTAGCCGTCCCAGCCTTCATGTTCACGCATAATCCGCTGATAAGCTGCGGTCAATGCCTGAACCTTCGTAAATAAGGGGATACCTCTCCGGATGCAGTCGTGATCAGCGTAAGTCCCTGCATTATCGTACCATTGTAGCCACGTAAGTAATTCTTGTCTCTTCATAAGCGTTAATCTATCGAGTAGCGTCTTATCTTTTAAGCCATAAGCTGATAACGCCAATCCTTGCGATGCGATTCCATAGCTAGAATTTTTGGAAGCTGATGCGCTATGATCTGTTTAATAAGAGATTCCATAATTTGAAATTTTAGTTGTTAAAGATGAGTTGTGCGTGGGTATTCGAAAAGTCATTATATCTTCTTTTCATGTGGATACGCAGGATTTCTTTATGTATATACGCGACAGCCTTTAATTTGGAAAGCTGCTGCACGCCATTTTCAACACATTTGCGATCTGTATAGTTTCCTTTTGGATCATGCCATTGCAGCCAATCAAGGAGTATTTCTCTTTCTAGTTTCTCGAGTCTCTGTTGTAAGCCGATTAATTCACTTTCCCGAAGTTGTTCTCGCCAGTCAGACCAGATCGGACCTGACACTATACCTCGTTTCTCTTTGAATTTGTTTTCCATATTTTACGTCGAATTTGAAGATCTAAAATTTGTTAGATGACTAGCTTACTGATAATAGCATTGCCAAGTTTACTTTTCATAAATAGCTCAATTTGTTTCAGCAATTCTGGACTTACTTCGGGGACTCTTTCTAAATCTCGTATAAACCACTTCTGAATAACAGGCGTTTGTTTGGAACTTTGGTCAAATTTTACGACTTCAGCCCGTGATGATTTTCCTGTAGGATCATAGTATGACCACAGTACAATGAAAATCGTATTCGGATCTTCATCGGGATAAGGAGTATGAAAGCGAACGATGTCACCTACGTGTAATTCCTTATTGTCATATGCTGCGCTGTGTTCCATAAAAGCGTTGTCTAAAACTGATATTCAAATATACTAAAAATATTAGTATTAAAAAGTTTTTGCTAAAAATTTTATACTTTATCTAAGAGGCCGTTGTTTTTTATAATTGGAGGCATGTCTCGGTGATTTGTTCTCTTACTTCGATTTTATTGTTTTTATTAAGTTGAATTTCAGTACCTTATCTTGTGACTGGGGAAAGTGGACAAATATAAAGGGGAACTATTTGAAGGGAATTTTGTTAAGGCTGCGCATGGGATAATACCTAGGTAAAAAGTAGATGTGTTAGCGCGAGTTTTATGCTTCAGCACGTCACTTATTGTAACTTTCTTTTCAAAATTTCGGTAATTTGACTTTAAAGACATAATATGGCAACTCTACCTTATCAACTCCTTTATTCCATTGCGGGTCTTTAAAGAGCTGAGCACAGGAGAAATAAAGGTATCCATCTCCGCTGATGCCCATAGAATCGGGCCAAAGTATTCGGGAGTCCTGTACCAGGGTATTCACATTTCCATCAGGATTTAAATACTTAATACTATAATCTATTGACGATGTTAGGTAAATATTTCCAACGCTATCTGCGAGTAAGCCATGTGTAATTCCGACTTCCCCTTTGTCTTCTACTTTTTCTTCCAATTCTTGATCCGTCAGCCTTGCGTCCGCTAAAAATTCTGTTGCAATACAATACAGATGGGTTTGATTGATCGGTTTGAAATATAGATATTTAAAGTCGTGACTTATTGCTATGCCATTCACGTTGGAAGAAAATGGTTTTCCATTATCATTACGCATATCATTACCGTTATAGCTTAATATTACTTCAGGATCAGCCAGCGTAAAACGGCTTCCAGTTAAAGCCTTTCTAGTCTGTCCAGTTTTGAGGTCTAAAATAATGATGGCCGCTTGGCCGGGATCGGAGAGATAGGCTAAATTTCGCTTCTGGTCAATGCGCATATCATTTAGACCTGATTTGGTTTTATCAAGGTCACCGAAACGATAAATATGTTCAATTTGATTTGTATTTGTATTGATTTTTAATAATTTAAAATGGCCTTGAGTTGATTTTTCATCTTTTCCGAAAATTGATCCAGCAGCAGATGGTTTAGAATCCAACACCCAGAGATTGTCCTCGGTATCGACAAATATATCCTGGACATTTACAAAGAGGGAATTCTCTTTTCCTTTTAAATTCCATTCTTCATTTGGATAAGGAACAGGTTTTCCATTGATGATTTCAGTAAGTGCATACTGAAAATTTTTCGCTTGTTTTGGGAAGGAAACAAATAATCGATTGCTGGAGGTAACGCTCACACCGATCGGACGGTACGGACCTAAGGCTGCTGCGACCTCCAGTTTCGGGGCTGTAGTGTTATTGACTTGTGCCAGCATAGTGAGAAAAAAGATGTGACAGAATAAAAAACTTAATATGAACCGTGTTCGCATATTCTTGTTATAATTTAACCTAACTATATTGCTTTTGACTGGTCCCACTAAGTAATAAAGGGGGATTTTTAGCTTCATAAAGAGACCGCTCTCTCATAGAAGAACCTTCTATTCTCAATTATTGTTTGTCCTTTTCTCCAAATAATACTTTTTTACACTGATCAGCATGTCGTGCGACTAATGCCGATACGAATCCACGTGGATTTAATTTTCTGAGCGACTAGAAAAGTTGGGATTGGTCTCGGTGATTAAAAGTTGGTGATTTACGAACAAATTTCTTGCAAGAGTTTTTCAACTTCCTGGGCATGAGTGACCGTCATAAAATGTCCCGAACCCTTAATGATAAAGTTGGGCTTTACATTTTTGATGGGGATAATACGATCGCTACTACCGTGTATATGAATTAAATTGTCCGGAACCGAATTGTTTTTCCATTGTAGAATTTGATGTATTGCCCAGGCCATAAAGATTGGATCTGTATCCTTTAGGATTTGTTTTAGCAGTAAAGAATCTTCTTTGCAGCCTATACCAAAAAAATAATCCGACAGAAAGCTATGGGTCTTGAGCAATGCATTAGGGACAAATACGTTCAGCTTGAGTCTACCCGCTAATCGATACAGTACGGGTAATTCATACCGTCCTTTGGCCGAAGCTAGCAGAATAACTCGTTGAACAGTTATAATTTTGGCAATTTCCATTGCAAGCATTCCTCCGAAAGAAAGCCCAATGAGGATGGGTTGCGCTGCGGTAATTTTAGCAGATATTCTTTTTGCATAAATAGATAATGGTTCATTAAGGCTTGGTGTAATCCAATCCAGATAGGTTATATCAAGCGAGCCAAAGTCTATCTTGCTGAATACACGTTGATCTACACCCAATCCGCTGATGACATATATTTTGCTTGCGGTGATTTTCATTTAATCAAGTGTTTGTATCCATTTGTGGAGACAAGTTAATGAATTATCGCTATAAAACAGGGGCAAAAAATTGATTCGAAAATCAATTTTTTGCCCCTGTT
>NZ_DKSP01000107.1:0-6453 GCF_002472745.1 Sphingobacterium sp. UBA7253
GTATAGTGCGGAATATGCACATTTGTTGTTATTTAATCTCACTTATGCTATTGACCGATAAAGCGTATTAAACAAAACTAAACATCCCAAAAGCAAAATCCTCATTCTATTGAATTAATTACGGTTCCCGTAGAGATATCAACGAAATTTCAAGACGGAATACCCAATTCTTGATTTTTCAACATTTACCCTTAATACATGTTTAAGAATGGTCTAAAAAGCTATTGGATTTGAAAGTTTATTGAATTTTCCAAATCATCCTTTTCTAACTCAAGAAAGTAACTAGAGAGAATTGCAGCGATTGAATAGCAGATTATTGGTTACATAACTCCAACGGTATTAAATAAATAGATTGTGGCGCCAATGCCAAGAATTGTGGTAGAAACCAAAATTAGTTGTAACCATTTTGTGCCCATTTTACTATGTTTGTTAAGCCCGTAGATGACTAAAATAGATAAGTAGGGTGGGTAAAGAGAAGACAAGACTTACCGCAGGTAGCATGAGTGTAACCACCACTACTTGATCTGACTTTGGCTACGCCTAAAAATTGTCAGATATCATTATCGTCCAAATAATTTTGATAAAAATCCTTTTTTAATTGGCTTCTCAATTCCCCAAATTAATTCCGTTTCGTGTCGTTTTGCTTTGTCAATGTTCGGCCCGAATTTGCCCCACGCAAATCCGCTCTGAATTTGTTTGTTTCTCAAGTCTGCAATTACAAAATTGTCAGGAAGTGATAGTGCAAAGTTTTTCAAAGTTGTGTCTTTAGATTGTCTTGCATTTTCAAGTTCAATAAATCCATCTCCTTTGCTCCAAATATCCATAACCACTTTTTCGTGAATAATATCAAGGTTTGACTTATTCCCATTTTTTCCAAAATCGTCGATTTGTTCTATAAACTGAGTTAAGTTGTCCGAGTGTTTTACGATTACAGCTGGGGCGTGGCACACATAAAACACGCTTCCCCAACTTCCACTGTTGTCAACATCTAAAATCCAAAAATTTCCGAGTCCGTCTCCCGCAAGTTGAACTGAATTAGGAAAAAACTCTTCAAATCCAAATTGACCTACTCCGTCAAATGTGACTTCTTCAAATCCGAAAAATTCAAAACCGCTTGCAAATTTTAGTAATTCTCTTATCTCTGGCGGAATTTGTCCTGTCGGCAGTCGTCTGACTAATTCGTCAATCTGCTGGTTGGTCAAACCTTCTTTTAGTTCTACTTTATATTCGTCACCATCTTCTGAAATATATTGTTCTGTCAAAATGGACGTCAGTCTTTCTATTGGTGTCATAAATTCAATTTTGTTGTCTTGGTGTGTTTTGTTATGCTTGCAGCTAACTTTTTGCTAATACCTTGTTGGTGGTAGTTTTTTATTTAATCCACTTTTCTATTATTTCAATGAATGGGTTTTGCTGGTCAACAAATGGATAATGCGAGCAATTGTCAATTGTCTTGAAATTCTGTTTTCCAACTATTTTCTTCATATCACTTAATTGCTTTTCTGAAAAGATTTTGTCTTGCAAACCATAAATTGCAAATAATTTTACATTCTCTTTTTCTAGTTTTTTTAAAATAGGTTTGGTGTCAATATTATTTTTGTTTTCATTTTTATAGAACAAAATAGGGGCGTCGTCATTTCGGATATTGCTTTTTCCATATTCACTATTTTCATAATTTTCCCGCAATTGGTTTGCTTCATTTGTCGGAAATGGCATTTTGAAATAGTTGTTCATACTTGCAATTTCATAACATTGCTTTCTGTATTCAGCCGAATTTTTAGCTAATCTTTCAATTTCAGAAATTTTGGAAAGCATTAAAGTGTCATTCTTTTTTTTGTAGATTTTTCGTGTCGTTTCCAAAATATGGTTATACGTTTCTTGTTGGGAAAAAAGTGCACCTGCAAGAATTAATGAACTTACTTTTTCAGGATTTTGTTCTGTAAAAAGTGTTCCAACCAAACCACCAAAACTATGAGCAATGATATTTGCTCTTTTGATGTTATATTTTTCGTAAATGCTATTTAAATCACTAATTGCTTCTTGAAAAGTAAATGTTGCAGTTGTGTCGATTGAACGACCTTCACCACGTCTGTCATAAACGATAACATAAAAACCTTTTCCGGCTAAATTTTCTGCAGTTGTTCCCTCGAAGAGTGTCGAGTTTCCTCTTGGTCCGCCGTGAATGAAAATTATTGTCGGATTTTCACTCTTTCCGTATGTTTTTGAGTAAATCTTTTCCGTTTGAGCTTTTCCAATTATTGATGTTAGCGTACAAAAAAGTAGTAAAAAAATTTTTTTCATTTTAAGGTGCTATGTTCAGTTATGAATTCAGATAAAATTATCGGCAATGGGGCAACGACTTGGCGAAGTAGTGTAGCCGTATCGAAGATACGAAAGAGGAGCTGTTTTGCCAAGACGCTTATTGTAAGTTTATCTTCGTAAGTCAATCATCACCGCATAGATCCACATCGGCTCTGTTTGACCTGCTCGTTCAAAAGCGTTCTTTTTATAAAAGTCGATTGCCTTTCAGGCGGCAGTAAGTGTTATGAAGAAATGTTACTGTGTTAAAGAAAACTGCTGTAGAGTGTTATATTTAACGTTTTACCCTTAGCTACCTGGTAAGAACCAAACCCCCAGCCATAGTTACCATATGTCTTGTGGTGAACAATAAAATCAAAAATTTGGTTAGCTGGTACTTTTAGGCTTACGCATCCATTTTTATCCGTCAGCCCTTTCAGCGTCGAGCTTTTTACTATATCCGCGATATTATCAGAGGTGACATGGATCTTATTGACAGGAAATGCCACGACTCCCTGATCTTGGATAGGGGTGCGGGTTTCGTACGATAGTAACTGAATTATCAGGGTGCCCGAAAAATCAGTTACCTTTGTTGTCTTTTTACGTTCTATACCCGCTGTAATCTGTACATATTCATCGACGCTGTAATCGTTGTTATTTAATTTTATAGAATCTGTCCTTAGTTGATAATTATTAGGTAACAAATCCGTAAAATTGATTTCGCCAACACTGCTCGTAATAGCTGAATCTATCGGTGAATTAGGATCTTGCTTGCTCCCAGGGTTATAAATGTAAACTTTGAGACCAGACAATCCCTTACCAGTATCGTCTGTCAATTTGTAGTTTAGTTTTCCCGTAATTTCCCCTTCCGCCAGTTTGACAACGACCTCCTTCTGACAGGAGACTGTTGCAATCAACAGTGTGAGCACAATAAAAAAATAGCCTTTCATATCATTAAAGTTTTTTATCAGCTAATTATTGATAAAAACCTGCAAAATAGTTCATCGTCATACCTTTTTGAATGGATGTTGTGCCCCAGTTAAGGTTTGACAAGGTTGTTATATTATAGAGTAAGACGACATAATCTTTGCCAGATGCGATCTTTAATGTAGCAATTCCATTTTCGCCAGTCACACCTTTAAATTCTGCGTTAGCTAAGTTTTTTGAAATATATTGCTCATATTCGTAGTTATTAACAGGAATGATGAGAACACCTATATTTTTTGCGGGTTGATTCGTGTTATAGGAAGTTACTTTAACGACTAATGTTCCTGAAAAGTCTGTCACTTTGGTCTCTTTGTTCTTTGTCATACCAGTGGTGACCTGAACATAATCTCTAACAGTATAATTTACATTGTTTACTTTTGCCGAATCAGCGACTATTAGATAACTTTTCGGATTTAGATCACCAAAATCAACTTGGCCGTTTCCGTCGGTGCGACGCTCATCGATTAATATACTGTTGCTTGCATAATAGCTGTCCAAGTGATCAAACAAGGATATCTTTACATTAGATAGGCCTTTACCGTTTGCGTCAGTTAATTTGTAAGTAAGTTTTCCACTATTGGAGAGAGACATCTCTACCTCGGTTGTTTTCTTACAAGATACAAATGCTATCGCTATAAGCATTAAATAGGCTAATTTTAATTTCATAAATATTAGTTAATTGTTTAAGGTTGCAAATATATCACTTTGGTTACTATGTTGTGCTTTTTAAACGAAATAGTGTAAAATAGTTTTGCCGACAATAGTCGGTAAATTTCCAACTATCTTTAGCCAAAATTTTAATAGAATTTTAGTAGATGAAGTATAAGATATCAGAAAAAAGAGCAGCTTTTCTAAGCAAAGCATTTTTTGAATACAGTTTTAAAGAAAATGTGCTTGATAGGGAGCTGTTGGAGGAAATCAACGAACCTATCGAACTTGATTTTATTGCAAAAAATCACAATTACGACGATGGGAATGATCTGCTACTTGCTATTGTAACCCATCCTTACTGTGATATTTCGACTGTTAAGATGATCTTGCATAGAGCTGATGTTGAAGGTTATTTAACGGATGCTGAGAGGTCAGGTGATTTCGAACTGATCAAGGCTATTATTACCCATTTAGATAATGGATTCTACAAGCATGAAAAATTCTATTATGATCCCGTTAGTGACCCTGGTGCTTTATCTTTTGATGTAGAAGAGTTAAAAAAATACATTAAGGAGGATGCTGTTCTGTTTAATAAACCCAGGGGAAAAAAACTCGAAACATCATTTGCAGATAATTTTCACCGCAGGGATCTGAAGTTCTATAATGGCACAATAAAAACTGTAAAATCATCTCAAGCTCTAAAGCTGATAACTGACAGATGTAATTTTATTTTTAAGGTACCTGAAGGAGATTTTAGGATAGTAAAGGACAATACGATAAAGAGTTTTATAGATTGTTATACTTTTCCTTCGGTTATAAAAGACCGTTTTGGAGCAAATGAAAAGAAACTAAGAAAGGTCATTATGCAGCCGGATCTTGTCATTGAGAATGATGATATTCTAGTGGTTCTTTTTCTATTTAATAGCCAAGCATTACAGCTGGAAAATGCGGCCACCAATGTTTCTACAATGATGCGCAATGAGTTTTTCTATATTCCGGCTTTTATTGAAATAGTTGCTGTTGAAGAAAATTTTGATAAGATAGCCCGCATCAAACATAGTGATACTTGGTTTGCTGTCAGTAAAGGCATGCAGGTCAAAATAAATGATGTCGGAAATTTAAAATTCCTGAGGCTCATCTTAGTGGAAAAAGGCGGCGTTTTATTTTCATTCTCAGTTGTTTCAGATCAGCAGCAAAATCTGAATAACGAAGTGATTAAAAATTTGATCAGCAATTGTTCATTGGAGTAATCGCTATGAATTGAAATATTACAGTGACTTTAGTGACTTAGCTGGATATTTCGATGCCATTGACCCTCCAGATTCGAAAACTGATGACCAATCAATTCGCTTCGGAATCGCATGGTCTCAATGCTTGAAATCTCCAGCTAAACTACGGACTATAATAAATATCAATATTCTGCAACATTCCGCCACAGTACAATATTAAAGTCAGTCAACAGCTGACAAATTGTACCCTCGCTGTCCTTTCCGATGTAAGTCGCATAAAAACCATCTCCATACCCCGTGGAGAAAAAGATGGCATTGTGATTTTGAAAGCTGTAATTTAAATAATCCTCGAATTTTTCGGAGAATATAATGTCCCAATTTTTACCGAGCAGCGTATTCAGACTATTCTTAGCTGCCTGATCAACGAAAAGACCTAGTCCTGCGTCTACTCCATATCCATATATTTCTTTGGATTTGAGGGGGATAGAAGTCTCTCCAGGTAATAACGCAAACTCCCATTCTTGGATGGGCTCATCTGAGAATTTTACGCGTGCAAATGCGACCCTTCGATCCTTATTGGCATTAATATTGGCCATTGCCAATTCGACTGGAAACTCTCCAACAGGAAAATTTTCACTAAAAGCTGCCGCATCCCTTAAGGTAACGGGATCAGTTGCGATAATCTGGCCTGATGATACCTTTAGATTTCCTAAAGCTATCTTATCAAAAGTTATTTCCGTACCGAATTGCGCTACTTTTGTGGCCTTCGTGAAACTTCCCTCAAATATCTGTGGGAATGTGAGCGATGTATCCTTAATGGTTATTTTCGGTATGGTATCCGTCAGGTCAAATTTGGCTGTTTGTACAATGACATCGTTAGTATTACGTGGAACTTTGTTTCTTGAAATGTATAAAAATAGCACAACGGCCATCAGACATATTGTTATTGTTATTTTGTGCATGGGAAATAATTTTCTTTATTTAGTTCATATCTCTATAGGATGAGAAACATCCTGAAAAAACTTTCTGAGCATTTCATATGTGCTGCAATCAGCGACAACCTGATTGGAGCTATCTATTGCCATTGCTTCACAACTTAAACAGATATTCAGTGCTGATACAATTTCGCCCGAACTATTATAGAGTACGATAGCATCCCTGTAAATGGGGGCACACATCCAGTTGGGCACGTCAGTTGTTTTCGTAAGTAAAATATTCTTTAGTAGACCGACTACCTCATTATCATACTGAAAAGTATTGATTCTTTGACGCGAACAAAGATCGGAGT
>NZ_DKSP01000112.1:0-435 GCF_002472745.1 Sphingobacterium sp. UBA7253
ATCTGCAGAAACAGAAGATTCTATTGCACGCATAGAAGTCGTTCCTACAGCACACACGCGACGTTTGTTGTCGATTGCTCTATTGACAACGCGTGCAGCTTCATCAGTGATGATGAACTGTTCCGAATCCATTTTATGTTTGGTTAAATCTTCGACTTCAACGGTACGGAAAGTTCCAAGACCAACGTGAAGAGTAACCTCTGCAAAATCAACACCTTTTAGTTCCAGACGTTTCATTAACTCTCTTGAGAAGTGAAGTCCAGCTGTAGGAGCAGCAACAGCACCTTCATTTTTTGCGTAGATCGTTTGGTAACGGAATTTATCTTCCGGCGTGGCTTTACGTTTGATGTATTTAGGAAGCGGAGTTTCACCTAAGATTTCAATATTACGGCGGAACTCTTCATCGGTACCATCAAATAAAAATCTAATTGTACG
>NZ_DKSP01000112.1:566-18342 GCF_002472745.1 Sphingobacterium sp. UBA7253
CCACGAGAAGTTGTATTGTCAACCACTTCGGCAACCAATAAGTCATCATCACCGAAATATAATTTGTTGCCTACACGAATTTTACGCGCAGGATCTACCAACACATCCCAAAGACGAAGCTCATTGTTCAATTCACGCAACAAGAAAACTTCAATCGTAGCTCCAGTTTTTTCTTTATTACCGTAAAGGCGGGCTGGAAAAACTTTAGTATTGTTTAAGATCATGACATCTTTGTCATCGAAATAATCCAATACATCTTTGAAAATTTTGTGTTCAATTTTACCAGTATCTCTATGTAGGACCATCAAGCGTGATTCGTCACGATTTTCAGAAGGTTCAGAAGCAAGTAATGATTCTGGTAAGTTGAATTTAAATTGAGATAACTTCATCTTTAATGATATATATTTTAATGTCTGCCTTTCAGTGCATTACAGTGCACCAAATACTAGGTTGCAAAAAGCATACAAAGTTATAACTTTTTCGGGTATAGAAAGGGCTTATTTCTAATTTATGTATATATTTTTAACGATTTTGACATTAAATCAAAACTATATTGTATTTTAGAATACAATTATGCTATTTTTTAGATTGATATTGGAGAGTTGTCAGTTTGCTTTTTCGGCATTAAAAGACAATCGTACTCGCACCTTACTATCGCTGTTGGGTGTGACCATCGGTATTTTTACGATTATTGGTGTATTTTCTGCGGTAGATACCCTACGGAATAATATAGAGGAATCAGTAAAGAAGATCGGTAGCAAAACACTTTATATTGAGAAATGGCCCTGGGATGGAGGTCCAAATTTCCCTTGGTGGAAATACTTGAATAGACCTGAACCTACATACAATAATTACCTGGATTTGAAGAGTCGGATGACGACAGCCGAGTATATGGCGTATATGATCAATATTGGTAATACGACTATAAAATATAAGAATAATTCGGCCCAAGGCTCATCGGTCAATGCAGCGACCTATGAGAACCTGTACATTCAAAATTTGAATATTGTGGATGGTCGTTACTTTGCTGAAAGCGAGTCGAGGGGTGGAGCTCTTGTAACTGTGTTGGGAGCAAATATTGCGGAAGGGCTTTTTCCTAATGAGGAACCTGTTGGCAAATATATTAATATGTTAGGCCGAAAAATTCAGGTTATCGGTGTATTAAAGAAAGAAGGAAATGGTGTATTGATCAATACCTCCCCCGATGATACCGCCTTTATTCCATTTGAGCTTGCGAGAAATTTGGTCAACTATGATAATTTCTCACCGAGCATAGCGATGGTTATTAAATCGAACTATACGCTTGGCGAGGCGGAGAGCGAAGCGAAGACACTCATGCGTTCGATTCGTCGTATATCGCCACAACGGGAGGAAAACTTTTCCATTAACCAGACAACAATGATTACAGGTGCGCTGGATCAGCTTTTTGGGATAATTAATCTTGCGGGTTTTTCAATCGGTATTTTTTCGATTTTGGTTGGTGGCTTCGGTATTGCCAATATCATGTTTGTCAGTGTCAAAGAGCGTACACATATCATCGGAATCCAGAAAGCGCTGGGGGCTAAAAATTTCTTTATTCTTTCACAATTTTTAGTTGAGTCTATCGTACTATGTTTGTTGGGGGGAGGGATAGGCCTCGTTGTTGTTTATTTTTTGGCGTTTCTAGTGCAAGCTGCAACTGGCGTTGCTATTGTCGTAAGTTTAAAAATGGTTATGCTTACCGTTTCGCTTTCGACGTTTATTGGTCTCATATCAGGTATTGTTCCGGCCCTAATGGCTTCTCGATTGGATCCGGTAGAAGCGATCCGGAGTAAATAGAAAGCGATATGTTTAAAAAAGCTCAATTTTCGATATTGCAAGGATTTTGGCTTTTAATTTTTGCCTATAGCTGTATGCTGATGGCTGAAATCACACTTCGCTATCGTGGGTTCTCACTCGATGCGAATTTCCTGATGATTAAACAAACGGAAATTGAAGAACTTTGGTGGTATCGCTACGTATTTTATGTCCATGTCTGCACAGCTATCTTTGCCTTGCCTGCCGGCTTTACGCAGTTTAATACTTATCTATTGAATAAATATCCGCGAGTCCATCGAAGTATCGGGTATTTGTATGTATTCGCCATTTTGGTTTTTGCCGCTCCTTCAGGTTTGCTTATTGGATCCGTAGCAAATGGCGGGTTAACCTCTATTATTGCATTTGAATTATTGGGGCTTGGATGGTTTTATTTCACCTGGCGGGCAGTTCGTTTGGCGAGTCAGCGAAAATTTGATAAACACCGTGATTTTATGATCCGTAGTTTTGCCTTAACCTGTTCTGCACTTACCCTACGTTTTTGGAAGCTTGCTTTAGTATACCTGTTTCAGCCTAATCCGATGGATCTCTATCAAATTATTGCCTGGTTGGGGTGGGGCCCTAATTTGTTGTTGGCGGAATTTATTATTTATCAAAAAAATCATAAATTATGAGGAAGAACCTTTGTTTAATGTTAATGCTTGGAGCAATCCTTGGTTGTAAGGACGGGAAAAGCAAAAAGAATGAAGCCACCGAAACAAAAGATACTGTTGTGGCCGAAGCTGAGGCACATCAGGAACTTTATGGCAATTGGGTGGGCGAATTTGTTGTGGATGAAAGTACTCTTGAGGAAGGAGAAGGGCTGCCCACAACAGATTATTCTCCGAAGATAAATTTGACCATAAAAAAAATTACGGATAAGGGTAATATCTTCGGACAGAATGTTGTCAAAGGAAATCTGCGCTCTTTTGTGGGGAAATTGGAGGAAAATGGTGCCGATATTCGGTTATTATTGGATGAACCCGGCGACAAAAAGTCCGACGGGCGATTTGAAATTAAGCTTAATCACGATACCTTAATAGGCAATTGGACCGCATATGACCAAGGGGTAAAGATTAAAAAGCGAAGCTTTAAATTGTTGAAAAAGCAGTTCGCCTATAATCCAAATCTGATGCTAAAAAATCAGGATGGAGAAGACGGAACTTTGGTCGACTGGATTAACGAAAAAAGAAAGGAGGAAACTGATGTGGATGGAGATTCAACTTATACTTACATTATTCAATACTATCGATCGGCATCCCCTGCGGTCTTTACTGTAAATGCATCTAAACAAAAGTTGACGGAGAAAGACCTTAAAAACCTCAAGAAATTAGATCTGGAGATTATTCGGAATACGATTTTTGCCCGACATGGCTATGCGTTTACCAAACCTAGCATTCGCCAGTTTTTTGAACCTGTAGATTGGTATGTGCCTATTTCAAAAGATGTGTCTGCAGACTTAAGCCCCTTAGAAAAAGATAATATAGCTTTGCTGACTAGATTTGAAAAATATGCAACGGATAATTATGACACCTTCGGAAGGTAATGCAGTCAACATTAGTCATGAATATTCGAAAGATCAGTATCACACAAAAGGCTTTACATCGTAAAGCCTTTTGTGTGATATCAAGAGTTTATGTTTTATTATTTCTTCCGAATAGAAATCGCATTTTTATGCGCTTGCAGGCCTTCGAGTTCAGCGAGTATTTCAACTACCGACCCGATTTGTTGAAGTCCAGTTTCGCTTATATGCTGAAAAGTAACTTTTTTCACAAAAGAATCTACTGATACGCCGGAGTAGGAGCGTGCATAGCCTGATGTAGGCAGCGTGTGATTTGTACCTGAGGCATAATCTCCTGCGCTTTCAGGGGTTAAGTGACCTAAGAAAACCGAACCAGCGTTACTGATATAGCGTGTTAAGGACTCCCATTGGTCCGTCTCCAAAATAAGGTGTTCTGGCGCATAGTCATTTGAAAACTGTATGGCCTCCTGAAGATTCTCGACAGTTATTGCATAGGAATTTTCAATCGCTTTTGCAGCAAGTTCCTTGCGAGGCAAAACCGCTAATTGGGCTACTAATGCTGTGTTGACGGCATCAACTATAGTCGCGGAAGTTGCAACCAGCACAGCTTGACTGTCGGCTCCGTGTTCGGCCTGTGCCAAAAGATCTGCGGCGACAAATGCTGGATTAGCCGACTCGTCAGCGATGACCAGTACTTCGGATGGCCCCGCAGGCATGTCAATGCTAACATTTGCAAGGCCCTGTATGATGGATTTTGCTTTTGTGACAAACTGATTTCCTGGGCCAAATATCTTATCGACTTTTGGTATAGTCTCTGTTCCAAACCCCATAGCAGCAACAGCTTGAGCGCCTCCAACGAGGTATATTCTATTTATCTTAAGTAATTTTAAACAAAAAGCAACAAAGCCATTTATTTTTCCATTGGATTGTGGAGGAGAACAAACGACAATCTCTTTACATCCAGCTATTCTCGCAGGAATACCGAGCATTAAAAGTGTGCTAGGTAAAACTGCTGATCCCCCTGGGATATAAAGGCCAACTTTTTCAATGGGACGAACCTCGCGCCAGCATTTTACGCCGGGCATCGTTTCAACAGTGCGCTCCCTTTTTAATTGTGTACTATGGAATTTATGTATATTTTGAAACGCGATTTCCAATGCTCTTTGTTGATCGCGGTCAATGGTAGATGCCAGTGCGTCGATATCTTCCTCGTCTAAATATAATCTGTCAAGTTCAACTTTATCAAATTTGGCCGCATATTCGCGTAATACGATATCACCTTGGTGGCGTACTTGTTGAATAATTTCCTGGACAACCTCTTGTATTGCATTGTTTGGATCCGTATTCCTAGCGACCAGTTGCTGGATTTCGGTTTTTCCTAACGTTTTGTAATCATATTTTTTTAACATGGTTGTATAAGTGCATCAAGTTTAAAGAATGATTTTTTCAATGGGCATCACAACGATACCTTGGGCACCTTCAGCTTTTAACTTATTGATCTTATCCCAAAAGTCATCTTCAGTGATAACGGTGTGTACGGCTACCCAACCTTCTTCTGCCAGTGGAACAACCGTAGGGCTCTTAACACCATGCAATAAAGAAGTGATGGCTGGCAAATTTTTCTTTTCGACATTCAATACCACATATTTAGTTTCTTTTGCTAAAAGAACAGATTCGATACGTTGTACTAATTCGGTCAAAACTTCATTGCCTTCTAATCCCTTTCTTCCAACCAAAATGGCTTCTGAATTTTTGACATCAGCAAAAGGTTTCAAACCGTTGCTTTTTAGTGTTCCTCCGGTAGATACGATATCGCAGATCGCGTCACTAAGACCCAAGCCCGGTGAAATCTCAACTGAGCCGGATATCAAACGGATGTCTGCATTAATCTTATAATCGTCTAGAAAATTCTTTAGGATATTTGGATAAGAGGTTGCGATTGCTTTGCCGTTAAGGTCTTTAATATCTTGGATGGTGCTATCTTTGGGAATAGCCAGTTTCAATGTACATTTTCCAAAACCAAGCCGTTTGATGTATTCTACTTTGGATTCGGTCTCATCGATGATGTTTTCACCGACGATGCCCAGGTCGGCTATGCCTTGTTCCACATATCCCGGAATATCATCATCTCTCAGAAATAATATTTCCAGTGGGAAATTCCCAACAGTTGTGATTAAAGAACTTTTGTAGTTCTCGAAGTCTAAACCACAATTTTTCAGTAATTGAACAGATTTTTCGTTTAACCTACCCGATTTTTGGATAGCAATTTTAAGATTTTTCAACGCTTTATAAATGTTAGCAGTAAATTATTAATAATAAGAAATCAAACAAGAGGGAAGGTATTCTACGTAAGAACACATTAAATTAACATATCGCCACAATGGCGATGATGCAAATGAAAATGATGTACGTAAGTATAAACCATGTTTGTATTAATAACTGCAAGCAAATGTATAGTAAATTAATGGGAAATGCAAGACTATCATTTTAAAATTCTTATCCCAATGGACTTGTTGTTGAAATGAATTCAATTTTCTTGAAAAAAATGTGAAAACAATGCTGTTGATTGGGGGAATATACCATAATTTAGACAAAAGGTAATGCTGATTTCCTATCCTTATAGTAGGCTGTTTGAATTACTTTAAATAGCAAGTTGTGAAATCTTGTTCAATCGAAACGCTTTTTATAGGCTGACAACTCACATAAATTTTCTTATTTTTAGGAATTGGGGGTGACATACTAAGTTAGTAGCGAATAAGAGTTGCAGTAGTAGGGAGTATAAGTTGTTGTTTAATAAATAGGAGGAATGTGTTTAGTGGTACATGTTTCAAAGGGATTATAAATTAGATAGATTATTTGTTTGATGAAAAGATTAGCTTTTATTTTTATTTGTTGGATTAACTGTCTATGTGGTCCTGTCCTTGGACAGGAAAAGCCAGCGTCTACGTTAGATATCCGTATATTGGAGTCCATAGCCGAGACTCGGACAGCGCCACAAACACAAACATTTAAAGTGCTTTCTGATATCAATAACTATGTTCAGATAGCCGTTCCTGTAGGTTTACTGGTTGCAGGTGCGGTCAACGATGATAAGGCAATGCGTCAGAATGCCTTGTATGTTGCTAGTAGTACAGCTGTAACAGCGCTCGTGAATGTTGGGTTAAAACATATTTTTAAGCGAAGCAGGCCATTTAAAAAATATCCTAATTTCATATCGGTTCGTACGGCCGGTGGGTATTCCTTTCCGTCTGGTCATACCTCATCTGCTTTTGCTACTGCTTCTGCTTTGTCTCGGGCTTACTCAAAGTGGTACGTCGTCGCACCATCGCTTTTATGGGCGAGTAGCGTGGGGTATTCAAGGATGTATCTGGGCGTACATTTTCCCTCCGATGTGTTAGCAGGTGCTGTACTGGGAACAGGAGCAGCCTTTGCTTTAGATGGATTAAAGAAATAATATAGAAATAGAAAAAATGATGCAACAGGTTATTAAAATATTGGTTGTTGGATGTGGAAATATGGGCGCATCTCATGCGAAGGCATATCACGATTTAGATGGCTTTCAAATTGTGGGGCTAGTAGCTCGTGGGGAGAGCAAAAGTAAACTGAATGAACAATTGGGCGGCAACTATAAATTGTTTGAATCTTATGAGGATGCACTTCAGGAAACGAGGCCGGATGCCGTTTGTATAGCGACCTATCCGGATACACACAAAGCGTATGCTATAAAAGCCTTTCAGGCTGGTGCTCATGTTTTTATTGAAAAGCCTTTAGCTGAAGATGTGATTTCCGCGCAGGAGGTCGTCGATGCAGCAGTGAAATATGATAAAAAATTGGTTGTTGGATATATTTTGAGATATCATCCCTCATGGGTCAAATTTATTGAAATAGCTAAAACGATGGGAAAACCACTTGTTATGCGTATGAATCTCAATCAACAGAGCCATGGGTATATGTGGGATGTGCATAAAAATCTAATGGCTAGTTTAAGTCCCATTGTTGACTGTGGAGTTCATTATATTGATGTCATGTGTCAAATGGTGGGTGCGAAACCATTGTATGTATCTGCAATCGGAGCGCGGTTAACCGATGAGATTCCTGCTTGGAACTACAACTACGGACAATTGCAGCTGCATTTTGAAGATGGGTCCGTAGGATGGTATGAAGCTGGATGGGGACCAATGGTTAGTCAGAACGCTTTTTTTGTAAAGGATGTTTTTGGACCTAAGGGGGCAGTTTCCATTGTCGCAAATAAAGCAAGCGATGAAGGTAAATCGGATTCGGTAGCATCCCATACACAAACAGAAAGCCTTCGCGTACATTATGCCGATTTAAATGCGGCAAATGAATTTACGAAGGTCGATGAGTGGGTCAATTTATCTGATGAGCCCGACCATCAGGAATTATGTAACCGGGAGCAGTTATTCTTTCAGCAGGCGATTGTAGATAATTTGGACCTTTCAGATTCGATGGAAGATGCTGTTAATAGTCTACGAATTGCTTTGGCATGTGACGAAGCGGTGAAAACTAGGCAGATGATTAAATTGTAGTATATTTTGCTTAGTGGTCTTTTTTTTGCTTTTTATGGAAATATGAAGCGAAAAAAGTAAATAAATAAAAAAATAGCGTAAAAGATAGGCTTTTTGGTCTGTCTTTTGTTATTTAGCTACATATTTATCATTCTTATGAATAATTTACTCAACGTTGCACTATTATTTGGATTATCAATTTCGACAACCTATGCACAAGATAAGCAATGGCAGATGGAGTTGGTGTTTAAAGGTGAAGTTTCCCCTGAAAAATTTGAAAATGAAGTTCCGGAATTTGCAAAAGAGTTTTATGAGCCATTTTTGAAAGGAAAAATGGCTTATCGGAATGTGGAGATTTTGGCTGATGCCGATTATTCTTCCACTGTAGTGAATCAAAAAGCACATGCTATTTTAAATCGAAAATTAGCAAAAACATATTCGTATTCGGTTGGAGATGATGTTGTTACTGCCGAAGCATACAGTCCATCCTATAAGATTGTCAGTACGAAGTTAGGGGAGTCGGAAGGGCCTTATGTGCAGCTGCAAGATATGGGCGAGATCGAATCGATAGCGGGAATTACCTGTAAGAAAGCAAAGTTATTTATAAAAAACCATGCCGATTCCGCGGTAGCAACGGTATGGTATTCGGAAGCAGTGCCCACTTATTATCTGACAGCATTTTCATTTATCAATGATTTGCCTGGAGGTGTGCTCAAATTGTCTTTGGGTGAAAATAATGACCTTGGTTTTGAAACAACAAAAGTGATCAATGTATCGTCTGTGACAGATTTTGCACTCCCTAAAAACGCAAAGGTGATTGATATCTCAGGGGGAGGGAATATGAGTGAAGGGGAAGATGTGAGTTTGTTTGAAGATACTTTTCCATTGGAAAAATCACTTAAATGGACGATGGTCAAGGATAAAGATACCAATGATGAATATTATGGTATAAAAAGCATAGCGGGAGAAGACGTGTTGCCTTGCTCTCTTTTCTCTTTAGCCTATTTTAATGAGCAGACTGCTATTGTTTCAGATAAAGATAATTATTTCTGGTTGTTGGATAAGAAAGGAGGAAAGGTGAATAAAGAAGGGTTTGACTGGCTTACGCCTGCAAATCAAAAACTGGCTATTTTTCAGAAAGATGGTAATTTTGGATTGATCACACAGGAAGGGAAAGTTCTGCTTGACAAAAAGGAAAATATCAGTAAATTTTTAGACAATTATTTGATGTTCTCTGAAAATGGAAAAGTTGGATTGTTGGATGAAAATGGGAAGATTTTATTAAAGGCGAACTTATTATTTTTAGATGCTGATAATGCTGGAAATGTTCTGGTCCGGGAGAAGGAGGGTGAAGAAACGAAAACGTTAGACCTGGAAGCTTTTTTAAAGACCTATGTGAAGTGATTTTAAAGTCCATGCATTAATATAAATTTATTATTTATAAAAAAGGCCTTCGATAGTATCGAAGGCCTTTTTTATGTGTCTATTTAATTGTGCATTTGCACGATTAAGGAATGTTCAAGAACTTATGTGTTTGTAGTGAAATATCCCATTTAGGGTTTTCTTTTACGTAGTCAATAATAGAAGGTGTCATCTCTTTAGATTTCGACCATTCAGGTTGAAGGTATAATCTACAGTTTTGTCCTACAAGTTGTGCGTATTCTTCTCCCCATGCGAAATCGCTTTTATTGAAAACGATAACTTTAAGTTCACCAGCAGCTTCTAACACATCTTTCCGTGGAGCTTTGAATTTTTTTGGAGATAAACATATCCAGTCCCATTCGCCACTCAAAGGATATGCACCTGAGGTTTCAATAAACGTTTTAATGCCCGCCTCATGAAGTCCTTTTGTTAGGTAATCCAAATTATAAATAAGTGGTTCGCCACCCGTAATGACAACTGTTTTTGCCGGATATTTCTTTGCATTTTCGATAATCGAATCTGCGGTTGTAAGGGGGTGGATAGATGCATCCCAACTTTCCTTTACATCGCACCAGTGGCAGCCCACATCGCAACCACCCAATCGTATGAAATAAGCAGCAGTCCCGGTGTGGTAGCCTTCTCCCTGAATAGTGTAAAATTCTTCCATTAAGGGCAATAGTGTTCCGTCTTCTGGTACTTGATTTGACATAGTTAAAATTTCAGTCTGCAAAGGTAGCAAATATTAATGAGATGCTCAATTTGTCCTGTGGCTTTTAAGTAGCTGTCCTGTCATTTTTTTTATATATAGTTGCTGGTAATAATCTGTTTTATCCCTTTTATTTTTAGGTTGATGTTTAAGCAAAGCACATTGTTTACCGCTACTATGGTATCAGGTTTATACGATGTTTTCTATTAACAGCGAAACAATACTCTTTTTACAGGGGGGTAACAAGGGGTTAATAGGGATTTACCCCTGTTAACCCCCTGTTATACCCCTGTTAACCCCTTGCTATACCCCTGTTAGTATATAACCTGATTTTCATTCATTGTTGGGATGTACATGGGGACAATAGAGAGGAGCTGTTGATCAATAAGATCAGATTATCAATTCGTTTTAAACTGCAATGATGAGGATGTAAAGCTGATGAAATCGGTGTGTTTGAACAGAGGTCGGGAGCGGGGCTAGTAATTATACCTGTATAATGCGTTGAATAGCGCTAAACTCCTGTTATTTTATCAGAATTTTTACTAAATTTGTGTCACAATTTATTTATTGAAAACGTAAGTGTAATAACATAATTGTACATGTTGTTTTATGTTTTCTATTTTTTAACAATTTAAAGATCATAGTTGTAAATGATTAAAATTACACTACCGGATGGTTCCGTAAGAGAGTATCAACAAGGGATCACTGCTGCAGAGATTGCGTTATCAATCTCGGAGGGGCTTGCAAGAAACGTCCTTGCTGCCGAAGTTAATGGTGAAGTGTGGGATTCTGCCCGTGCTATTGAAAATGACGCTACTGTCAAGTTATTGACCTGGAATGATACCAAAGGTAAATCCACTTTTTGGCATTCTTCAGCCCACTTATTGGCTGAGGCATTGGAGGCATTGTATCCTGGGATTAAATTTGGTATTGGTCCCGCGATTGAAACCGGATTTTACTACGATGTTGATTTTGGTGATCGTGAATTCTCGTCTGATGACTTTAAAGCGATCGAAGACAAGATGCTGGAGCTGGCTAAACGGAAAGAAACATTTGAACGTAAAGCTGTTTCGAAATCGGATGCATTGGCTTACTTTACTGAAAAAGGAGATGAGTATAAGCTAGATTTAATCAAAGACTTGGAAGATGGAAAGATTACTTTCTATACTCAAGGGGAATTTACAGATTTATGTCGTGGGCCTCATATTCCAAATACTGGGTTTATCAAAGCGATTAAATTGACTAATGTTGCCGGTGCTTACTGGAGAGGTGATGAGTCTCGCAAACAGTTGACACGTATTTATGGTGTTACTTTCCCTAAAGCATCGGAGCTTACAGAATATTTGAAATTTATAGAAGAGGCGAAAAAACGCGATCACCGTAAACTGGGGAAAGAGTTGGAACTTTTTGCTTTTTCTGAAAAAGTTGGTGCAGGTTTGCCTCTTTGGTTGCCTAAAGGTGCTGCATTACGTCAAAAGCTGATAGACTTCTTACAGAAAGCACAGTTAAACTCAGGGTATGAGCCTGTTGTTACTCCGCATATCGGACATAAGCAGTTATATGTGACTTCTGGACACTATGAGAAATATGGCGCGGATTCATTTCAGCCGATAAAGACTCCGATCGAAGGAGAAGAGTTTTTGTTAAAACCAATGAACTGTCCGCATCACTGTGAAATTTATAAAGTAAAACCACGTTCGTATAAGGACTTACCGGTTCGATTTGCAGAGTTTGGTACTGTATATCGTTACGAACAGTCTGGTGAGCTTCACGGATTGACAAGGGTGCGTGGATTTACTCAGGATGATGCCCATTTATTTTGTCGTCCCGATCAGGTTAAAGATGAATTCAAAAAGGTAATCGATTTAGTACTTTATGTTTTTGGAGCCTTAGGCTTTAATGATTATACAGCACAAGTGTCGTTACGTGATCCTGAGAATCGTACGAAGTATATTGGTACTGACGAAAACTGGGCTTTGGCTGAATCTGCAATTATTGAAGCTGCAGAGGAAAAAGGCTTGCCGACAGTCGTAGAATATGGTGAAGCGGCTTTCTATGGTCCAAAATTGGATTTTATGGTGAAGGATGCTTTAGGTCGTAAATGGCAGTTGGGTACTATACAGGTGGATTACAATTTGCCTGAGCGCTTTGAGTTGGAATATACAGGAAGTGATAACATGAAACATCGCCCTGTGATGATTCACCGTGCGCCCTTCGGATCTTTAGAACGTTTTGTGGCTGTATTGATCGAACATTGTGCTGGACAATTCCCATTATGGCTTGCTCCTGAGCAATTTATCGTCTTGCCAGTGTCAGAAAAATATGAAGAATATGCTCAAAATGTTTTGAATTCGCTAAATAATTCCGATATTCGCGGACTGATAGACTTACGTGACGAGAAAGTGGGCAGAAAAATCAGAGACGCCGAAGTGAAAAAGCTTCCTTATATGTTGATTGTAGGGGAAAAAGAGGTGGAAAATGGCACAGTTTCTGTACGTAAACATGGCTCAGTGGAATTAGGAACTATGACTGCTGAGGCATTTAGAGATATATTAATTAAGGAAATAACCGTTTAATTTTTAAACATTTGGCATTAAAAAGACCCGGTGGTCCAAGACCACCAATGAGAAAGAAAGAACCAGATCACCGCATTAATGAGTTAATCAAAGTACCTGAGGTACGTTTGGTAGGAGATAATGTGGAGCAAGGAGTTTTCCCTACGCGCAAAGCGTTAGAGTTGGCTGATGAGTTGGAACTTGATTTAGTGGAGATTTCGCCAAATGCTGTACCGCCGGTTTGTAAGATTATCGACTACAGTAAGTTTGTTTACGAACAGAAGAAGAAACAAAAGGAAATCAAAGCTAATGCAAAACAGACTGTTATTAAAGAAATTCGTTTCGGACCTAACTCTGGTGAGCATGATTTTGAGTTCAAATTGAAGCATGCGATTAAGTTTCTTGAAAGTGGAGAGAAAGTTCGTGCTTATGTACACTTCAAAGGTCGTGCTATTGTACACAAGGATCAAGGTGAAATCTTGTTGTTACGCTTTGCTCAGGCTTTAGAGGATTACGGTAAAGTAGAGCTTTTACCGAAATTAGAAGGTAAACGCATGTTTTTAACAGTAGCTCCAAAGGCTCCTAAAAAATAATAAGAATTCTAACAGATTGATATAAAATTTATAAGTATTATGCCAAAAGTTAAAACCAATTCCAGCGCAAAGAAACGTTTCAAATTGACTGGAACAGGTAAAATTGCAAGAAAAAACGCTTTCAAAAGCCACATCTTGACAAAAAAGAGCACAAAACGTAAACGTAACTTAACACAAACAAGTTATGTATCTGATGGCGATATGGGCAACGTAAAACGTATGCTTGCTATCGGTAAATAAGTTTTATTCGATTTTATTAATAATAATTTTTTAACCGGGTATAAGGTTGTAAGTTCATTGAAATACATGACACCTTCTACCAAACTAATTTTAAAAATATGCCACGTTCGGTTAACGCAGTAGCTTCTAGAAGAAGACGCAAAAAAATCCTAGGCCTTGCAAAAGGTTACTTTGGATCACGTAGCAAAGTTTATACTATTGCTAAAAATACAGTAGAAAAAGGTTTACAATACGCTTACCGCGATCGTAAAACCAAAAAACGCGAGTTTAGAGCTTTATGGATTCAACGTATCAACGCTGGAGCTCGTCAACACGGAATTTCTTATTCCCAATTGATCGGTAAATTAAACGCTAAAAACATTGGTTTGAACCGTAAGGTTTTAGCTGACTTAGCTTTAAATAACCCAGAAGCTTTCAAAGCAGTTGTAGACGCAGTAAAATAGAGTTTTTAATCCGCTGTCAATTTGTTAGAGATATTAAAGGAGCCTAAAAGGCTCCTTTTTTTGTTATGACGGTTACTGTATCTTTTTTGGGACGTTATGTGCCAGGTAAACCCAATTCAATGCTATGTTTCATTTTAGTTCTTACTCCCCAATTATACTCTTGATGCAAGTGACGCTGTATATTACAACTTATAGCTCTTTTAGATTTGAAATTAGGTTTGATTTTTGTTGATCTGTAGAAAACATAACATTATGAAACTAAGAACAATTACATTTGGATTTTCACTTCTTTTGATCGGAAGTTTGGTGATGGCGGCCAAAGAGCCAGTTTCGAAGGCTCTAACGAACGATGTGGTTAATCAGCAGGGAAAAGTTATCTCAATTGAAGGGGTGAACAATAATCGTACGATAGAGGCCAAAGGGGGGGAGATTGTACAAATAGAAGGTGCTGACAATAAAGTTGTAATCCGTGGCAATGTAAGTAAATTGATTATTGAGGGGAAGGGGAATACTGTAACAGGGAATGACATTACAACGGTGACGATAGAGGGGGCAGACAATATGGTTAATATTGGTTCAGTAGAGACTGTTCAAATTGAGGGAGTCAAAAACCATGTCCATTATAAGTCTACGAAGAACAAGTCTGGTCAGGTAAAAGTGTCTACTGAAGGCGCGGATAATATGGTGATGAAAATGAAATAATGTAAATCAGATTTCCATAAAAAAGGGTTGTGTATATTATTTACAGAACCCTTTTTTATGAAAATGGTAGCTACGGTTTGTCTTGATCGTCCTCGGGATGACTGCGAGCAACTGTATCCCCCTGGGATTGAAATTCCGCCCCAGCTTCGTTTTCTCCTTGTTTCATCGTTGAATAAGGCTTTAGAAAGTCTTGATCAAAAGGATGCTCTGTCGCAGCCTTGGGAATAATCTGATCGTTCTGATATGGGCGAACACAGGTACCCTTTACACGTTCCGATTTATAGACATAAGTTCCCCAAATACAGAAAAAGATAATAGTTCTTATCGTATCTTCATATTTGGTAAATATGTCATCGGTTTTATTCAAGTATTGTTTGAACATAAAATAGCCTGCAATTGCATCTAGTGTACAAAATATGGCCATAAATAGTGCAACCATAAAGAAGGTCTGAGCGAAAATATCCCTTCTCTTAATTAGAAGGATACAGCTATAAATCAATCCAGACAGTATCAATATATTACCGATTATTTCCAATAATAGTAAAGTTCTGTATAGAACGGGGGAAACACCTTCCAGTTGATCTACCGCTTGCCAAGTATTTAAACTAAAGAAAGACTGTTGGAAGATAAATATACCGGATAAGGTCAATATATTTATAAATAGTACAATAAGCAGTATGATCATCCATCCGCCGATCTGATCGTGATAAATCTCGTCATAAGGTTTGATGATAAAAGCTTTGGTCTTATTATACTTTTTAACAATATACCAGATGACAGCTGGCACCAGAAGAACGAATAGGATCAGGACAAACCAATTAAAGTCTTCCGCCGATGCCGGCGTACTCAGATCAGTTATCCCATCTGTTACATATCCGTCATTGTCAAGATAGAAGCCATTATAAAAGATATGATCACGATCTGCAAAATCTGCATAATACTGTTTCAGGTCTTTTTGTTCGACAAAGGGTTCGTGGAAACTTAACGTGTATGCAACCTTAATACTATCCTGTTCTACTTCCAGTGTTTTGCCGAAAACATACGCAGTGCGGTCGAAATAACTATTGTCTCTATAATTACCGAATTCTTTTTTCCCTTTGTTGACAATATACATTTCGTAGGTTAGATCTGTTGGAAAAGAAAGGCTTAGGGGAGCAATACGATCCTCCATAATCTCTGGAAGCTTGTCATTTATATTTGTTCCCAACAAAGGAATATATTTTTTAGTAGATCCGCTTTCTGTCTTTCCAATGTTTTTTATTTTATACTTTTCGATGATCTCCACAATATTGTTCTCCACATCATCTTTGTATTGTATATGACTAATTTTATTGATCTTCGGATAGATCTTGGCATAATACTCCAAGTATTGCTTCTGTATGTCATTTTTTGCACTACTTTGAATATAAGTACGCATATCGTCCGCTTCATTTCCAACATAAGTTGTGTGGACATCAAGGGTAGCCTCAAATTTGCCTTCCATCGTCAAGGTTTCCTTGACTTTAATATTGCCGACAATATGCTGCGGTACGTCTGTAAGCTTTCCACTACCCATAGTCGAGAGTACTTTTCCATAAGCTGGGAAATACCTGTTTTTGATATCTCCACCCTGATTAGTTATGGTTGGGTCAATATATTGGGACCGTCCACTAATATTAACTTCAATAACCATATGGTTGAAAGCATAAGGCGAGGGAAGTTCTTCCTGCAGGCCTCTATTCTTATAGGTATTGGCTAATACGAGTCCTGCATCAATATTCTTGTTTTTGAGCATTGTGGCCAGCAGCATTGATTTATCTTTACAATCGCCGTAGCGCTGGGAAAATACTTTTTCTGGAACATTTGCCCGGTGCGAATATTCTCCCATCTCAATACCCATATAGCGTATCTCATTTTGTACAAAGTCGCAGGCCTTTTTCAGGTACGCATAGGGTTGCCCGTTGGACTCTTTCCAAAGTTGATTGACGAAGGCTTGAAGTGTACTTGTCGTTGCTATTTGTGGAATAGGATTAATTTTACGGTTCCATTGATCAACTTCCTGCCAGGTATTGAATTCCGAGCATTGGATATATTTTAAAGGGCTGTACCACGACGGACTATAATCCTCGTACTGAACCGTTTTGTCCGCCGTCAGCTCCCAGAAAAAATTTGTTGTATTTCCTGTTGACTGTTGCTGTGCCTCAGGTGCGCCATTGAAACTTTTAAACTGAAGTTTGCGACCATTGGGTACAATATAGTTGATATGAACCAGACCTGTAGGTTCATATCCCTGTAAGTAATAGCTGTCGAAAAATTTCTGTTCAAATACCGGATTTACACCTATTATTGAATAAGCAAATACAATCTTGTCGTCTTTGCGTAAATCTTCCAAAACATAATGGGCCATTTGACTTCCGTTGTAAATGGATCTCGAAAGCTCTGTTTCGGAGGCAAGGAGCTTAAATTTTGCCTGCGGTAATAGGTTGATATCTTTGCCGTTCCGAATAACCTTTAACTCATGTAGTTGAAGGTTTTGAAAATGCGGATCAAAGGTTACCTGGACTTGTCCCAGATTTTCGATTCCAGTCTGATCAAATAGAACTTTTATGTCCTTATAATATTTTGTTTGGGTAGCTAAGTTTATTTGATGTTCGATTAACTCATAGTAATATCCATCACTAATATCATCCAAATTTGGCTTTATGGGCTTTTTTGTAGTAGGGCGGAGCCAATTTGGTGATGCTGTTTTTTGGATAGTTGTTTGGCTAAAAGACCAGGAAAATGCAGCTAGTACGAGTACAAAGGCAAATAGAAGATGGCTAAATCTTTTCATTAATTCATTAATTTAGCCTAAGATAAGTAAAAATTGGACGTAATGGTAACCGAATTTAAAGAGTATTGGAAATCTGGATTTAGTTGAGTTTAGGGTCTTTAGAAATAAAAAGGGCAGTCCAAAATGGACAACCCTTTTAGTTGCTGATTCGGTAATCTTATAATTTACTTTCTCTTTTTTTCTTTTTCTTGACAACTTTAGGCATTTGAGCCTGTTTCGCTTCATATTGTCTCTCAATATATTGTATAATTTCTGAGGCAATATCTTTTTTGGTCGCTTTCTCGATGCCTTCCAAACCAGGAGATGAATTAACCTCGAGTACTAAAGGTCCGCGATCAGAAGGGATCATATCAACGCCACATACCGTAAGTCCTAACTGTGCTGCAGCGGCAATCGCTGTGTCTTTCTCAGCCTTACTTAAA
>NZ_DKSP01000112.1:18456-25255 GCF_002472745.1 Sphingobacterium sp. UBA7253
CTTTGCCGTACGTTTCATTGCACCTACAACTTTGCCGTCCACCACGAATGCGCGAATATCAGAGCCTTTAGATTCTTTGATGAACTCTTGAATCAAAATGTTATTGCCAAGGCCGTAGAATGCTTCGATAACGGATGAAGCGGCTTTCTTTGTCTCTGCAAGGACTACCCCAATACCCTGGGTTCCTTCTAACAATTTGATAACTAATGGAGCTCCACCAACCATGCTAATAAGGTCGTCTACGTCAGAGGCTGTACGTGCAAATCCCGTAATTGGGAGTCCGATTCCTGCACCGGATAAAATCTGCAGGCACCTCAATTTGTCCCGAGATCGCGTAATTGCCTGGCTGGGATTAGCGGAAATAACATCCATCACCTCAAATTGTCTAACAATAGCTGATCCGTAAAATGTTACCGATGCTCCTATCCGCGGAATAATGGCATCGATATCACTCAGATCCTGTCCTTTGTAATGAATACTGGGTTTACCTTGTTGAATACCTACATAACATTTACTGTGGTCGATGACAACGCATTCGTGTCCTCTTTGTTGTGCGGCTTCTACGAGACGACGAGTTGAGTATAAACTCTTTACTGTCGATAATACGGCAATTTTCACGATTTGTATATTGAGTATATTTTGTGCTAAGATAACAAAATAGCTTGGCTATTTGTTTTTATTTTGCCAAGGCCTTCACGGAGAGATTTTCCTTGGAAACATCAACCAAAAACCTTTTATATAAAAAATTTTTCCCCAAAAGCATAGGGTAGGTCATTTGGGATCGATTTCTAAAGGATATCTTAATGCCAAACACTTGGTCGTACAATGTTGCTGTGGTACGGATATAAAATCGCTTCTCTTCTTGACCAAAAGAGCTTTTAACCAATTTTGTTTTATAGAGCTTTAATTTTAAAGTTTTTGTCTCTTCGGTTTCAAAATTAATGATAAGTTCGCAGATAATCCAGTCCTGACCATCTTCCTTAACTACCTTGTACGAGTTGCAGTGTAGTACCGATGAAGCAGCGCCGGTATCGACTTTTGCTTCTATACCATATATTCCCAATTCAGGTAAATCAAGGGTCTCTTTCCAGCCCACAAGAAGTTTTTCTTTCATGTATACCAAATTGAAAAAATAGCCCTGTCCCATGTATAAGCAGGGGACAGGGATGAAAATCTTTTATTCGTAGATAAATTCTCCGTAAGGAGAGGTTATAGTAACTTTTTTAGCCGTAGATTCTTCCACGCGACCTATGATTTGAGCCGGAATGCCGAATGATTCTGAAATAGCAATGATATCCGATGCAATCGATTCAGGTACATATAATTCCATACGATGTCCCATATTGAATACTTTGTACATTTCTTTCCAGTCTGTATTGGATTCTTTCTGTATTAATTCAAAAAGAGGTGGGATCGGAAAAAGATTATCTTTGATGACGTGCACATTATCCACAAAGTGTAAGACCTTTGTTTGCGCTCCACCAGAGCAATGCACCATCCCGTCAATTTGAGAACGATACTTGTCTAGTATTTGTTTGATAACAGGCGCATAAGTACGTGTCGCTGAAAGAACAAGCTTACCCGCAGTTATTTTTTCTCCGGTTTCAACTTCGATTTCATTTGTAAGATCTTGGCTCCCCGCGAAAACTAGTTCGTAAGGAACAGCTGGATCATACGCTTCAGGATATTTTTCAGCTACTTTTTTGTTAAATACATCATGACGTGCAGAAGTTAGTCCATTGGAACCCATTCCGCCATTGTACGACTGTTCATACGTTGCTTTTCCATTCGATGCTAAGCCAACAATGACGTTACCGCCTTTGATGCGATGATTTGAAATAACATCTTCACGTTTCATCCGACAGGTTACTGTACTATCAACAATGATGGTACGAACAAGGTCGCCAACGTCGGCAGTTTCACCTCCTGTAGAATAGATGCCAATTCCCAACTCCCGAAGTTCCGCCAGAATCTCTTCTGTACCATTGATGATTTCAGCAATCACTTCACCAGGAATAAGATTCTTATTTCTGCCAATCGTTGAGGATAAGAGAATGTTATCGATGGCGCCTACACAAAGCAAGTCATCAATATTCATGATAATTGCGTCTTGTGCGATACCTTTCCAAACTGAAATATCACCAGTTTCTTTCCAATAGACATACGCCAATGAAGATTTGGTGCCAGCACCATCAGCATGCATAATATTACACCAGTCTGGGTCTCCACCCAAAATATCTGGAATTATTTTGCAAAATGCTTTGGGAAACAGACCCTTATCTATATTTTTTATCGCATTGTGCACATCCTCTTTCCCTGCGGATACGCCTCGTTGATTGTATTTTAAATCTGACATCTTAGGGCAAAAATAAGCAATAGGACTGAATTAACGAATCTAATTCGTGTAATTTAATCACTTATTATTACGCACCATTGTTTAATTAGATTTTCGAGATTACTTTTCGCATTGGCTGGACTTGTGCTAGGTAAGCATCTGTAAATAATGTCCTCTCTTTTGTTGAAATGCTTTAAGTATAAACTGTGCGCTTTTTGCCCGTTAAAAATAATTTGTGTGATTTTAGGGTGGGCTTCTAGCAGTTCAACAAGCTGATTCGGAACTTCATTTTGTATGGCTAGATCCATACTGCCGGGACGAGAGGCTTCTGCGCAAACATCCCAAAGACCGATGTTGTTTTTGAATAATAGATCTATCTTCTCCGTATAATTTGTTTGTTCCGGCGCATTAAACAAAGAGGTGATTACTTTCCAGAATCGATTTTGTGGGTGCGCATAATATTCATTTTCTGCCAAAGACTTGTCTCCAGGCAAAGAGCCAAGGATGAGTATTTCTGTCGTGGAGTTTACTAAAGGTAGAAAGGATCTTTTGCGCATAATCAAAAATAGTAATTTTAAATTTTCATTTGAAATATGAAAAATATTATAGTATATTTATGATATTAAAATGATATCAAATATATATTAACAAATTATGGAAAAACTAATTAAACCAATGTCTGGCTATTTAGCCTTATTGATAGCTGTTGTCTCCTTTGTGGCAGCTATATTCTCCTTCGCGAATGTCGAAGCAAGTTCCCTGTATGTTGTACTGGGGGTGATATTGATGATTGCTACTTTTTTTATTTTAAAGGGATTGATGATTATTAATCCAAATCATTCTCGTGTGCTGAATTTCTTCGGAAAATATGTAGGTACTGTTAAGGAAAATGGATTATTTTTTGTCAATCCGTTGTATTCAACGATTAAAGTGAGTCTTCGTTCCGATAACTTACAGGGACAGACACTGAAAGTAAATGACAAGATGGGAAATCCAATCGAGATTGGAGCGGTTATCGTATGGCAGGTAGGTGATACGTATAAAGCTGCTTACGATGTAAGTAATTATACATCTTATGTACGCACGCAGAGTGAAGCAGCAGTAAGACATTTGGCCGGAAGCTTTCCTTATGATAACCTGGAAGATGAAGGCGCGGAGATCACTTTGCGCGAAGGTGGGGATACCGTAAATCATATTCTTGAACAAGAATTGTCAGATCGTTTGGCTCCAGCCGGGGTTATTATTAAAGAGGCCAGAATCAGTCATTTGGCTTATGCTTCCGAAATTGCAGGTGCTATGCTTCAAAGACAACAGGCGGCAGCAATTGTGGCAGCAAGGGCAAAGATCGTAGACGGTGCTGTTGGGATGGTGGAAATGGCCTTGCATAAATTGTCTGAGAAAGATATTGTAGAGTTGGACAACGAGAAAAAGGCAGCAATGGTCAGCAATTTAATGGTGGTGCTCTGTGGAGAGAAGGCGGCGACACCAATTGTAAATACAGGTACTTTGTACCAATAAACGAAATGAAATGGCGGATAAGAAAAACTTTATGCTACGCTTAGACGACCAGATGTACAAAGCATTGGAAAAATGGGCTGCAGATGAGTTTAGGAGTGTTAATGGGCAGATCGAATATCTTTTACATAAAGCGCTGCAGGAAAATAAAAGATTGGGTGCTGAAAAAAAGACTACCGATAAGAAATAGCATAGAGTAAGGAACGAAAACTGTACCTTTGGCTTCGCAATCGACAAAGCCAAGGGTACTTTTTATTTTAATGTTTTAGCGAAAAAAAGATGAATGTTAATCCAGCGTACAAGTTATTGGTCGTAAGTACAAGTACGATCTATGGTAGTGAGTTTTTAGCTTATATTAAGCAAGATTTTGTAGAATTTATTCAGTCAGACGAATTGCTATTTGTCCCTTTTGCGAGACCATCAGGAATTTCGTTTGATGGTTATACGGCTAAGGTGCAGGACGCACTGAGAGATAGCGGTATAACGGTTCGGGGGCTGCATGAGTTTCATAACATGAAGAAGGCTATTCAGGATGCTAAGGCTATTTTTATTGGTGGAGGAAATACATTTCTACTCTTAAAAACCTTGTATGAGCTGGATTTGGTACAGCAATTGCGTGTACAAGTAGCAAAGGGGATTCCATATGTCGGTACATCTGCGGGGTCCAATTTGACCGGACTAACAATAGGAACTACAAATGATATGCCTATTGTTTATCCGCCTAGCTTTGACGCACTTGGTTTCTTACCTTTTAATATTAATCCACATTATTTGGATCCGGATCCAAATTCTACACATAAAGGAGAGACAAGGGAAACGCGAATCCAGGAATTTCATCAGCTTAATCCTCAGCCAGTCATAGGCTTGCGTGAAGGGAGCTGGTTGCATGTAGATGAAGGAAATATAGAACTGAAAGGTAATTTAACAGCCCGGCTATTTAAAGCTGGTTTTGAGCCCGAGGAGCTAGCGCCTGGATTAATTAATTTTTAAGATATTGTAAAGTTCATGGGCATATCAAGTCAAATGTACTCTTCAATCTAGTAGTAGACGATTTTACGAAAGACTAGCAGCAATTCCCATTGGAAAAAATAGTTTTTCAGATTGTTGAAAATCATACAAAATAAGCTACTTTTGCGCTAAATCCATTAAAATATTCTTCCAATGGAACAAAATTCAGCATTACACCCAGCCGATATCGCGGAAGAAATATCGCGTTTAAGTAAGGGAGAACAACATCAACAGTTTATGGACTATCCTTTGGAGGATAGATTGGAGATCTTTTCTTTTTTTGAAATGGATGTTCAATATACGTTGATCAAATCCATGACGGAACATGAACTGTCCGAATTGCTGAATAATTTGAAGCCGGATACGCGTAATGAATTACTGTCTGAATTGCCTGATGATCTGATCAAGTATCTGATCAATCTATTGAATGAGCGCGAGAAGCAGCTGGCTTTGGAGCTGATCGGATATAAAGAGGATAGTATTGCCCGGCTTATGACGCCAATGTATGTGCAAGTTCGTCCTTATTATACTGTGGATGATGTTTTTCGGCATATCAAGGTGTTTGGAAGGAAGGCCGAAACGCTTAATTTTATTTATGTAGTTGATGAGAAAAATGTGTTGATCGATGACTTGAAAATTGGTCAATTACTGCTATCGGATTCTTCTACCAAGATTTCCGACTTAATAGATTACAATTTTGCCGCGATTAAGGCTTCCACACCCATGGAAGAGGCATTCGAGATTTTTCAAAAATATGACCGAAGTGCTTTGCCTATTATTACAGAAGCAGGGGTATTGGTCGGAATTGTGACATTTGATGACGTGTTGGATCGAATTGAAGATCGGGATACAGAAGATATTCAGCGATTTGGGGGGATGGAAGAATTGGATCTGGCTTATACTAAAACTCCTTTGTTGCAATTGATTCAAAAAAGAGCCGGCTGGCTGATCATCTTGTTTTTTAGCGAAATGCTTACAGCTTCGGCAATGGGATTTTTTGAAGGGGAATTGGAAAAGGCGGTTGTACTTGCTTTATTTGTTCCTTTAATTATATCCAGTGGGGGTAATTCCGGGTCGCAGGCGGCATCTTTAATTATTCGTGCCATGGCGCTCGGAGAGTTAAAGCTGAAAGATTGGTGGTACGTGATGAAGCGCGAAATTTCTTCTGGTTTAATCTTAGGTGGAATATTGGGTTCGATCGGATTCCTACGGATATTGGCTTGGCATTTTCTTGGTCTGTATGACTATGGTCCTTATTGGATTTCAATTGGTTTTACGGTTGCTGTTTCCTTATTGTTTATTGTTTTATGGGGGACTTTGTCAGGATCGTTTATTCCATTTATTCTACGTCGGTTTGGATTGGATCCGGCGACGGCATCAGCACCATTTGTAGCTACGTTGGTGGATGTTTCAGGATTGATTATCTATTTTACTGTTGCAGCATTCTTTTTGCATGGAAAACTACTATAGTTCGGATGATAAGATTTTAAAAAAAGCCTAAAGCATACTTATGATTTAGGCTTTTTTTTATCAAAAAATTTTTCTCGTGTCTTTATTAAAGTCATCTATCCATTCATTGTGGTCTGCACTCTTATTCTTGACATGTTTTTTTGCCCTATCTTGTTTTTATTTGAAGTAGTTCATAATGGGATGCAAGGAGATAGACTGAGAAGCTGAAAGCGCATTGTCTTGTTTATAAAGTGAGTCTGCTTATAAATTGAGTCTGCGGTATAATTTTTCCTTTAAACCGCCTTTTTGCGCAATATAAATTCCTTTTTTTCCGGAAAATAAAAAAGCGACTATACACGCTATTGCTATAAATAAAATAGGCTGAATCCCAAATAATTCATAACCCATTACAATACAGGCGAGCGGGGTGTTTGTAGCGCCTGAAAATACAGCTACAAAGCCCATGGCAGCCAGCAGGCTGATGGGAAGTGG
>NZ_DKSP01000112.1:25410-30295 GCF_002472745.1 Sphingobacterium sp. UBA7253
GCAGGCTGATGGGAAGTGGAATAACGGTGCTTAATGCACTCCCCAAGGTTGCCCCGATAAAAAACAGCGGGGTGACTTCTCCGCCTTTAAATCCGGCAGAAAGGGTGAAAGTCGTTAAAAGCAATTTGATGATAAAGTCATAATAATTCGACTGATCGACAAATGCGTTCTGAATCATGGGGATACCAAGTCCAATATAGTTACTGCTATGGAATAAAGTAATGATAAGTACTAAAATAATACCGCCGATCACTGGTCTAAGCAGAGGATATTTAATTCGTTTGAATTGAAGGCTAAAGAAATCGCTGGCAAATGTAAAAAGCCATGCTGTAATACCGAATAGAATGCCTGCGGCGAGGCTAAATCCAATATTGGTCAAGGACAGCATTGGAATAACATCATGAATTGGATAATGGGTGTGTGGAATATTCCATAATTGACAGCTGAAGTTCGCAAAATAGGCGGTAAATAAACAGGGCAGAATACCGAAATATCTTTTTTTGCCAATCAGTAGTACTTCCAGTCCGAATATCGTTCCGGCGAGCGGGGTGCCAAACACAGCGGCAAAGCCTGCAGTGATGCCGATCGAAATTAAGATGCGACGTTCAGTTTTATCGAAGTCAAACCAGCGATTAAGCTGATCGGAAACTGCTCCACCTATCTGTACAGCAGTTCCTTCACGACCTGCAGAACCCCCAAACAGATGTGTAAGTAAAGTTCCGAATAGGACAAGAGGCGCCATGATAAGCGGAATGCGGCGTTGGGGATGAAGGTATTCTTCAATCAGCAGGTTATTTCCTTTGCTTGCTGGATTTCCCCAATACTTATAGGACAATGCTATGGCAAATCCCGCTAGGGGAAGTCCATAAATTATCCAAGGATGAGCTTCTCGGTACTGCGTTACCCAATTGAGGGAAAAGAGAAAAAACGCACAAATAGAGCCTACGATGAAACCTATCGCACTACAGGAGATAAGCCATTTAAGAAAAAAATGAAGATTGCTTTGATTTGAATGTGTTATAGCCATAAGTCTACACTTTATATAAAATTGTTGTTTTATACTAAAATAGTAGACGTCATCAGCTTATTAAGGCGGTTCAGGGCAGACATCATTGCCATATATAGTTCAAATCTACAAAAAACGAATGATAATAGCAACCCAGCCTGCGATCATAAGTAATCCGCCGAGCGGGGTAATTGGGCCAAGAAACTTTAGATTCTTTTTCCAGTATTCAGCAAACGATAGAAAATATATACTTACCGAGAATAAAAGAGTTCCTAGTGTGATCAGATAAAATGCGACTCGTTCAGACTGAAGCTCAAAGTGGAAATTGAATCCCAGAATCAATAGGGTTAGCGCAGCATACATTTGATATCGAACGCCGACCTCAAAGGATTCCAGTTTTTCAGCTGATAGGAATTTTTTGAATGCATGGGCTCCAAATGCACCTAGGATAATAGCGAGTCCGCCAAATAGGGCGGCTGTGATGATGACAACGTTTTGCATGCCTAAATTTACTAAATTGCGGGTTTAATCATATCAATATGAAGGATTCCATAATCAGGGTAGGGCTCGGAAATTTGTTTAAACCCTAATTTTTCATAAAAGGATTTTAAATGAAATTGCGCACCTATCTGTATCTCACCTTCACCAAATTCTTTATAGAGCGATTCGATAGAATGAATCATTAATTGTTTGCTCAGACCGGTTCCGCGCGCTTCCTCGGCGACGATAACCCGACCAATCGAAGCTTGTGGGTAGGAAAGGCCCGGAGGAACCAATCTCGTGTATGCTATAATACGATCATCTTGTTCTGTCCACAGATGTAGACAGGCAAAATCTTTATCGTCCAATTCAGGATATAAACACTCCTGCTCCAAAACAAACACTTCCATTCGAAGCTTTAAAATACGATATAATTCTGTCGTGTTGAGTTCGTCAAAACTCTTTAGATTCCACTGAAAAGCCATAATTGAAATAAAAATAGAGTCAAATTATGTAATCGATATGGCTGGAAAGACATATCCAATTTAATTTGACTCTATTGATTTAAGCATTTTATGCAAGAAGACTTTTAACAACTTCAGAGATGGTTTTTCCATCTGCTTGTCCAGCAAGCTTTTGATTTGTGGCTCCCATTACTTTACCCATATCTTTAATGGAGGAAGCTCCTGTTTCGGCGATAATTGCTTTGACAATCGTTTCGACTTCTTCTCTGCTTAGTTGTTTTGGCAAATAAGCCTCAATTACTTTTTCTTCCTCAACTTCAATTTCATAAAGATCTTCACGGTTCTGAGTCTTGTAAATTTCAGCAGATTCGCGACGTTGTTTTACAAGTTTTTGTAAAACTTTAATCTCCGCCTCCTGATTAAGGTCTTCGGCATGACCTTTTTCTGTCTTTGCTAAGAGGATAGCTGCCTTAATTGCACGTAAGCCACGTAATTTTGCCGTGTCTTTTGCGATCATTGCGGCCTTAATGTCTTGATTTATTTGTATTTCTAATGACATGATATTTAAATTATTTTCGATTGACAATTGTGCCTGTCGCTTGCGCTGTAGGCATTATTAATAGATCGTTTATATTAACATGTGCAGGTCTGGTAATGACGAAAAGGATCGTTTCGGCAATATCTTTCCCTGTCAGGGCCTGCACACCATTATAGACATTTTTAGCTCTTTCCCGATCTCCATGGAAACGAACTTCCGAAAACTCCGTCTCCACCATCCCGGGGTCGATAGATGTTACTTTAATGCCCTGAGTTAACAAATCAATGCGCATAGCTTTAGTTAAAGCATCAACAGCATGTTTGGTAGCACAGTACACATTTCCATTCGGATAAACCTCTTTCCCTGCAATAGATCCTAAATTAACAATATGGGCGCCGTTTTCAGTATCCATAAGTGGTATCACAGATTTACTCACATACAGTAAACCTTTAATATTGGTATCAATCATTCTGTCCCAATCTCCGATATCACCATTTTGAATAGGATCCAATCCTTGGCTCAAACCAGCATTGTTGATGAGAACATTTATTTTCTTCCATGCTGGAGGCAGGCCCTCAATTTGATTCGCAACTTGTTCAGCATCGCGAACATCAAGCTCAAAAATATGGATCTGAATAGTAGGGTAGGCCGCTAACAATGCATCTTTTAATGCCTCTAAACGGTTTAACCTGCGCGCGCAAAGTAAAAGATTGTAACCTTCTTTCGCTAAAACTTCGGCACAAGCCTGACCAATTCCTGAACTTGCTCCTGTAATAAAAACTGTTTTAGTCATATAAAGTAACTCGTTGATATTAAAAATTAATCCGATTTCACTCAAAACCAGATCTTAGCTGGTACTATTTTGTAGCAATATAGATGGTACAGATACCAAATGTTTGCGGTCTAACAATAGTTTCATTAAAACCTGCCTTTTTGTTTATGGCAACGAACTTTTGGCCATCTGGAAATTGAGCAACAGATTCTGGTAGGTATTCATATGCACTGGAATCTTTTGAAAAGAATTTTCCAATGGTTGGTGTAATAAACTTGAAATAAAAATTATAAAGCTGTTTAATGGGGAATTTCTTTGGATTCGAAAATTCTAAAATAACAGCTTTCCCACCAGGTTTTAATACGCGGTATATGTCTGATAGGCCTTTCTCCAAGTTTTCAAAATTACGGACACCAAATGCTACGGTAACAGCGTCGAAAGTATTATCTTCAAATTGAAGCCTCTCTGAGTCTCCTAACGCTACCTCAAATTGATTATCTAATCCCTTGCTTGCAATTTTTTTCTTAGCGACTTCAAGCATTCCTTGGGAAATATCGACACCAATAATCTTTTTCGGATTCAAGATTTTAATTGATTCCAATGCAAAATCACCAGTTCCCGTCGCTACATCCAACATCAGTTGCGGTTTTATGGACTTCAAGGCATTGATGGCTTTTTTGCGCCATATAATGTCAATACCCAAAGACATGAAATGGTTTAAAAAATCATAGGAATGAGAGATGTTGTCAAACATATCTGCTACCTGTTTCTTCTTCCCATCGTTGGTATCTTTATAGGGTTTTAATGTTGAGGAGTCGTGCGTCATAGTTACAAAGATACAATATATGAATATTTTTTAGTGCTAAAAAAGGGATTTGTTTTCATCTTAAAGTCAGTTTGTTTTGATGATAGTCGAGGGGATTGATTTGCTTTTTACCATTTTGCTTATTCACAATGGCTTAAGTTATTAACATTTTTTAATGTGTTGATTTTAAGTGGTAATTTTTTATTTTCAACATCTTTTCAACAGTAAGTGTTGAAAACTCACTGTGTAAATCTGTGTCCTTCAAAGCTTTTTGAGGTTTCGGGTGTGATCGTTGAATTTCTCTGTGTGTAACTCCGTATGGTGGTGAATTTTATTTTTTATACATTTGTTATCCTATCTAAAATTTATAAGGATAGCAAAGCTATATTTCTGATATAATATCATGATGAACGACAGTAATTTTGAAGCGAATAACACGGATAATAACAAACGGGGTAATTATGGCGAACGTCGTACCAAATTAAATAATTTGGTGAGTGGTTTGGGTAAACTTCCGCCGCAGGCAGTGGATCTTGAGGAGGCTGTTTTGGGAGCTTTGATGCTTGAAAAGAATGCGCTGAGTGAAATTATTGATATTTTAAAACCGGAATCGTTCTATAAGGAATCACACCAAAAAATCTTTGAAGCGATTTTTGGCCTTTTTCAAAAGACTTCTCCAATTGATATATTAACCGTTACCTCGGAACTTAGACGGATGGGGGCTCTTGAAATGGTCGGCGGTGCCTATTATATTACGCAATTGACAGATCGCGTGGTTTCGGCAGCTAATATTGAGTATCATGCACGTATTATTTCACAG
>NZ_DKSP01000145.1:0-4435 GCF_002472745.1 Sphingobacterium sp. UBA7253
GAAAGCTTTCCATAATAAAGGTGAAAGTCTAAGAAAAAAGAAGTAATATTGTCAGGTCATCAGTTGGACTGAAGAAAGCCTTGATAGAGGGGTCAATATGTCCAGCGGAGGGGTCAACATCGACATTATATCCAAAAATATTGGAATTTAATAAATTATTGATTTTACCTCTCGCAATTTGCAATAATTTTTCTCATTTTAGTTCTGAAATTATTCCAAATTTCATCATCCCATGCAGAATTTTCTAGGTCTTTAGAGTATTTTTTAAGGGAAATATTGAGCTCTTTAGCAAATTTGACACTGTTTATAGTAAGGTTTGTGTTATCAAATAGATTTTTTCCAATTCTTTTTATTCTCCACCCACCAGTTGTTTCCCCTTGATGTAAAATGCCGCAACGGACGTTTGAATAGAATTCTCGGGCTCTATTAGATAAGACGTTGAAGTTTTTCTCGGTTGAGAGAAATTGTGTAAAAGCAGCTGCAGATTTTCTATCACTATCACCCCACCCATTTTTAAATGATTGTAAAGTTTCGATTAATAAACAACAGTTTGCCATAATTGAAAAGCCATTTTTGTATTGTGTTTTATAATGGGATTCAGTATAGAAAAAATGTTTTAAATAACGACTATATAGCCTGTTATAAATAAATTCTGAAATTCGCGCTTTGTCATTTGCTGCTATTAAGTCCTGATATTGCTTAATGGTGACTATCTTTTTATTACCTTTATCGTCGAACCACCTTGCTAATTCTATTGTATTATTGAGAGCCATATTTTAAGCTTTTAAGTTGTGACAGCTATAAAGAGTAGTCACTTAAAGATCAATGTTATTAATTAATTTCCAATCTTTAGCTCCTCATTCCCCTTAATCGTAACTCCATTTTTATCTTTCCATGCTGTACGACCATTAACCGAATATCCCAGTATAACAGCACCAGCCGTTGAAGGGCTTGAAAACTCATAATTCTCATTAAAAATATTCTTACCATCTTTTAATATCACAACCCCTTTGTCTAAAAGTGTATTTCTCAGGTTTCCATAAGTCCCAGACAGCGCTTTGTACTGCTTCTTGCTCATTTCACTGCCCTTTAATACTTCAATACCATTTGAGGTTAATACAGCTTTCGCTGTAATTCCACTCATGGATAATGAATATTCTATAGTTGGCAATCGGGATTTTTTATCCAACCTGTCATCATGGGTCAATACAGAATAGCCTAACGTCGGGAGTATAATTTGCATATTTTCGAAATAAGTATCCATTTCGTCCCTTACCATTATTGGGAGATTAACGGTTGTACCAATAGTCTTATTGGTTAATCGATACTCACTTGACTTGCTAATCTTTGAGATAGTTTTTTGCTCCAAATACTTAGTATGTGATACTGTGAGGTTTTCATCTTTTGAACAGAAGCACACTATCAATTCAAATGATTGATCGGTATTCCTAAAATGTTGCCCAATTCTATCTGCTAAAGAATTTGCTTCTCCGACGTAGACCAGTTTATCATCTGGGTTTTCATCGTTTTGACCGAAAAGGAAGTAGATACCAGGCTTCTTTAGTTCCGGCAACTCTTTAGCCTCCAAAAATAGGTTTCTAGGTATTTTGATTGCTTGGCCAGTCCAATTGGACATATATGAAAAAATTATACCTTCGGGATTGCCCGATGCTAGATAATTGGTTACGGTTATTCCTCTTTTTTGCATTTTAAGTTTATAGATAATTAAACTTCAAAGAAGCCTTGTTTTTTAGTAAGGTAATAGGATTTGTATTTATCTCCTTCTGTTTCTTTTTCCCATAACTCTTGAACAACTGGAAACGTTTTGTAATAATACATCATACCGGAGTGCCAGCTATCCCATATTTCTTTAGAAATTCGTTCTTTCTTATACCAATAGTATTGCTCCGCACATAGATTAAAATAGTCAATTATATTCTTTTGTAAATCAATGTAGTAGTCTTCACGTAGAGCCGTTATGTCTAAATCGACATTTAATTCTGACAATTTGTCGTTTAATTTATCGTATCGTTCATTAAATTCCTTAAAAAGTTCTTTCTCCATTTTTTCGTGAGATATTTTTAAGTTTCCTCTCTGGTATTTATTAGCGATAAGACCAGCAATCAAAGCGGCAGTGATTGTTGCTAGTCCTGAAAAATTAGTAGATAAAAAGTTAATTAATGGACACATATAAACAGTTATAAATCTTCTTCCTTTAAAGCATCGAGTACAGTTAAATCCAAAGCTTCACAAAGATTTAAAAGTTTGGAAAAAACAAAATCTTCCTTTCCGTTTTCCATATCGCTAATTTTTGACCTGTCCATTTTAGCGATTCTTTCAGCTACTTCATCTTGAGTTAAATCCAGCTCTTTTCTTCTTTTTCTTAAATTCTTTCCTATTGTTTTGTAGGTTTTTGAATGTTTGTCTTCAATCATGGAAATATATTTTGTGGTTTTATTGCCACACTTGGTATTTATTATTATATTTGTGTGGACGATTTAATATTCGAGGTAAATAACCTTGATGAACGACGTTTTCTCGTACCCGAACAGAGCTAAAAATTCGCCGAGAGAACCCGTGTAGATCGCTCCATGCTTTTGTGTGTTCAAAAAGTTTTAATACTTTTGATATATGTGGCATGTGGGCGGTTTCACGTGTAGCTTTGGCGATGTCATTTTCGAAATCTCTTGCAGATGTAGAGGTGACAAGGGTTAGCTCCCCTGGGTTCAAAGTGTGAAGCCGCTCCTTGCTTAGCTAACCTAAACAAGTCAACGGTACTCATTAAGATAACGACGTTCATCATAAATAGATAAAATTATGATAACGATGTTAAATAAAACTTTCTCTCCGTGGTACCGAATCCCGTCTCAATTCATTCGGTATTCCGCCAAGCAGCACTTCAAAAACTTAATCCGCGCGCCGGATTAGACACAATTATAATATACAGTACGTAAAAGGAGAGGAGCCAATAAAATGGCTTAGTATGGCTTATTCACGCGAATAGCCAAATTCTCCTTAAGCGTATCTGCCACCGACCCTTATCAATATATAAATAGAGAAAAAAGGCAAAGAAGATGGCTTGTTCTAAATAATTGTTTCGCAGCTTAAATTTAGTCAAACTTTTCGTTGAAGACAAATTTCTATTCAACATATTGTTGTGATACAACAAAGGGTCGGTCCTTCCAATCATTGTGGATGTCCGTGACGAACCATATATAACCGAGTAATTAAGAGTAAAACGGCATTCTGAGGTTTAGTTAATAAATTTTTTAACAGTGTAGGCTGCATTGGGACTTTGAGCTCGATAGGGGGGTGTTTTATCCTTTTTTTCCAAAGAAACTATGCAAATACACGCCCTCAAAAGCCAAATAAATGAAAGAGCTTTTAAAGAAACTTGTCGCCTTTGATCTGGCGATGTACGAAATCCATCATCTGGAGTATGATCCAGTAGCATGTATCAAAGATTTTTGGACCAGGTATGACATGGACAGTTGTCGCAATCATCTAGTAGAATTGCTGACTGTTTATTTCGATCGAGAAAGGGGAGTTAATCCTACTATCAGTACAGCGGACGTACAAAACTTCTCCGTGGCATTATTTCGCATGGTAATGGCCTACTTTCTGATTCATTACAAAAAGATTAATCTGACAGGGGTAGAAATTTCTTTTCTCCGAAGCAATAGATTCATCGCCTGTGAACTCGAAAGTAGCAAGGAAATCTACGATTTTTTTTATCAGCTTTCTCAAAACCACTAATAAACTAAATAATGAATATCCTGAAATTTTTAGCCTTATTAAAGGGCTATATAACCTATATATTTCAAGTACCTGTGAAGCACTACTTAAGCACAGATATAGTACTAATTACGCAAGATTTGCGTAACAAAATTAGACAAGGAAAAACGTACTTTAAAGGTACTTCGATCCGGCTAAAAAAGCGCTGTAAGATTAGCGCTCAAAATCAAATTATAACAGCTAGTTCTTCGGGCAGCCTTCGGGTTTTGTTCGAGGATCCTTCGACACTGCGTCGTACCAGCGTCGCCTCTTCTTCGGGAATGCTTCGACTGCTGTTCGACTATGCTTCGGGTTGGAGTCGAAGCGTACTCGAAGCCTTGCCGAAGCAGAGCCAAAGGGGTGCCAAGCCTGTCTCGACCATGTCCCAAAGAAGTCTCGAAGCCGAGCCAAAGGTCAGTCGAAGAGGGGGAGAGGTATCACCTTCTTCGGACTTTTGCCTGACCAACTTCGCCCCAGCTTCTGCCTTTCATGCTATTGGCATCGAGTTTTCATCGGGATCTCATCGAGCCACACCGATCAAAACCCGATGCCGACTCGATGAAAATCCGATGAAATCTAAATATTCGGCAGGAATTGCTCAAAAGATGGTTGAAGATTTTCAGCAGGTGGGAGATGCTACATTGACTTATGGAGTAGAATC
>NZ_DKSP01000177.1:0-16789 GCF_002472745.1 Sphingobacterium sp. UBA7253
AATTTATTTAGGACACATATGCTTACTACATAAATAATAATGCATATATTTATAAATTGGTTAACTGGTTTGATGTTGAAATGAATTCTTGTTTTCCAAGTAAAAAATTAGTCGAGAGTGCTGGCAGGCATTTTCGGCTATTTTTTTGGAAGAAATGTTTAAGCTGGACTGGTTTCTTTCATAATCAGTGGTTATTAATGTGTGTTATAGTTTATTGCGATATGTACAGTTTATTGTTTCGTATGTTATACTTGATGGAACCGGAAAGCTGAAGTGCTCTTAATACATCGTTTAATCGTTTTTTTCTAGAAATTTGAGCGACATAGGTTTCCTGTGAAATGGGACCTTCAAAAATTACTTCAATGTTATACCAGCGCGAAATTTTACGCATGATTTCCTTTAAGTTGTTATTGGAAAAGTTGAAATCACCATTTTTCCAATCTAATACTTGATCCAGGTTTATTGATCTTACTGCGATATTTTGATCCGTTAACGTAGATTGTTGTCCTGGTTTTAGTAAGGTTGTATTGTTTTTGCAACTCACTCTTACAGACCCTTCTGCAAGGGATGTCTGTGTGGAAGATTCATCATCGTAGGCATTGATATTGAATTTAGTCCCTAAGACTTCGACCTTTTGAAGCGAAGTTTCGACAATAAATGGTTTTTGTTTATTTTTTGACACTTCAAAGTAGGCTTCACCCGTCAGTTCTACACGGCGTTCAGAGGTTGAAAATGCACTTGGATATTTAAGGCTGGAATTGGAATTTAGCCAAACTTTTGTGCCATCAGAAAGGGTTATCTGGAATTGCCCGCCCTTTGGTACATTCAAAAGATTCATAGCGATGCGTACATCGGTATTTCCCTCAATTTTATAATTAATTCCGCCTTTTTCTGTTTTTTCAATTGTTGTGCCGAGCTCTTCCGTTAATTTTCCATTCGCAACATCCTCCAGTACGATCGTTTTACCAGAAGAAAGCACAAGTGTTGCTTTATCGCGACCAGGTTCGATAATGGTTGCTGTATGATCATTATATGTGCTGCGGTTAAGAAATAAATAAGAGATAGAGATAATCAGTATGATGGCAGCTGCAACGCCTGTAGTTTTATACCATGTAGGACTTTTGAAATTTTGTGGTTCCGTGTCAAGATCAATTTTACCAAAAACACGGTCTAAAATCATCTTGTCTATAAGTTCTTCCTTATCCCGAGATTCAAGTTGGTTCTCGATCATCTGTTCAAGCGCCTCCTTGTTATTCGTATCCTGAAAATATTGAAATAGCTCCGCCGTCTCTTCTCTTGAAGCGTGGTTATTGAGATATCTTTCAAATAATAGTTTTATATGTTTTGAATCTTTCACTGAGTAGCTATTTATATATAATACGGAAAATTAGAGCCTGTCCTCTGCTCTGATTTTAAAAAAAAGTAAAAAAAATTAAAAGTGTTTAAAAAGGGCTGTTTGAATACCTATGGGAGTGACCTGTTTGTCGATAGAAACAGCGAGTGTCTTATTTTTGATTTAATACGGCACTGATAAGAGCAATTAACAGGGACGGTGTAATTTCCTTGCTCAAACAGAAGCTCTGAATCTGTTTTGTAGCCTTCACGATATGGTCACTGATCGTAGAAGTGGAGATACCTAAGGAACTACTGACCTCCTCATAGGTTTTCCCCTCTATTTTGCATAAGGTATAAATGAGTTTGCGTTTTGGAGATAAGTTTTCAATGGCTTGATTGACAATTTTTTTAGACTCTTTGTACGCATATTCCTCCTCAATGTGGGAATAGTCTGATGTTGAAATGGAAATAATCAACTCTTTTAGATTTCGATTTTTGATCTCTTTATGAAAGAAATCATACACGAGGTGTTTAGCAATAGTGAAGAGATAAGACTGAAAGGACTTGTCGGGGTCTATTTCACCGCGCCTCTCCCATAATTTCTGAAATACATCCTGAAGGATTTCTTCTGCACAGGCAGGTATTTTGACTAGGTTAAGTATATGACGGTAAAGTCTAGGGCTATAGCGATAGTAGAGCACCTCAAATGCCTTATGATTGCTTGACTTAAGAGCGAGCAGTAAGGCCAACTCATCATTTTTACATGCCTCCATAATTTAAACTTGTATTTAAAACCAAATTCCTCCTGATCAGAATTTAATAATTGGGTATCATACCGTATAGTAGCAGTATTATCTTAATGATAGCAGATGAATACAACAAGTATATTAGAAGTATATTGTTGGTATACTACTGGTACTCTTCTACAATGTTACCGATTTGTTATTTGGTTTTTATACAATTTTTTTACGCAAACGATTGCTTTAAAAATAAACTACAGTAGAATTTATCGTTTTTTAAACCCGAATCCAATCCTTAATTATATTTTGGAAAATACTGATGTTTGTTTTTAACTTGATTTTAGATTATATCACTATCTATAAGAAGAGTTGGTACATTAAATTTTGAATGATCTAAACAACATTCTGGTTTATAGGTGAGTAATTGTGAGGGGGAGACATATCGCAATAAGAGGAATTGTATTCCTCTTATTGTATTCCGAAGAATTCTGCTATCTATTTTTTATTTACAGATTTTACTTCTACTTCGGGTTTCATTTTAAGGACGATCTTTGCGGGCGTTTCCTCCTTAACTTGAATATCTTTTTGATCTTGATTTGAACTGACAGTCGCATTCGCAGAAAGATTGATACGTTTTGGTTGACGCGGTTGAATATTCTCGACCTTGACTTCCTCAATTTTAGGTGCTACTTGCACTTCTTCGACTATCGGTGAAACTCTTTTTGATGGAGTAGACTCTTTTTGAGGCTCCGCAAATTTGATTCGCTCAACATGTACCTCATCGATTATTTTTGGGGAATTTTGAGGTGGAGCAGGTCTTTTCCGAGGTTCCGGGGAACGTACATTACCTTCTTGTTGGGAAGAAGACCTGCGCTGGGATATCATTGGCGGAACCATTTCTTTTGTCGGTGATTTAGGAGATCTTCCACTAGTTTTAGGAGCGGCTGGTTGCTTTGATGCAGCGGGCCTTATTGCGGTGTTGGTAGCCGCTGCTTTTTTTGTCGTGGTCGGCGTTGTTTTCTGTGCTTCCACATGTGTTGAAAACAATGTAGATATCGCTACTGTCAGTAATAAAGTAAGCCCGGGCATTAGCAAGAGTTTACTTCGGGTTGTTCTTTTTTGTAACATAATTAATCGTTTTTTTGTTGTTAAGAAATTAAAATTACTGGCCGGTAATGTGTTTATATCAGGGGTGGACATGCTCCACTCGATAATCAAATGTTGGTATCTTAACTTTTCATGAATCTTGACTACGGCATTATCTGCAAGGTATTCATGAGTTTGTCGGATCGATTTCTGAATGAGATAAATGAAGGGATTGAACCACAAAAATATACCCAAAATCTGTATGAAAAGTACATCCATCGAATGGCGTTGATTGGCATGGGCCCGTTCGTGAGTTATAATTGACTGATCAATACCGCCCTGTTGATAGGCATCTTTGGGAACATAAATTTTTTGAAAAAAGGAAAAGGGTGTTTTTAAACCATGTATACAATAAATGGACTGTTCATGGGTTGGTGTGGCACTTCGGATATAATATAGGAATTTGCGGTATAACCATACTTGTCTCAGAAGTAATGCAATGGTGACAATTACATACATCAGCAGAGCGACATCGTACCAATCGACGTGATAATTATTGAAGAGCGCTGAATCTGTTGCGGGCTGTTTAATGATCGGCCCCGCAGGGGTAACATCACTGTTTCTGTCGTTCAGTAAGTTGAAAACATCAAATGGGACAGCGATCTGTAACAATGGAATGATGACAGATAGGGGGATAATCCCGAGTAAATAACAACGGTTGAATAGCAGTAGTTTTTGGTTGCGTAGTATTGACCAATAAATAAGATAGAGTAAACCCGAACAGGCTATCAGTTTTCCAATATATAGCATCATGTCTCTTTGTTTTTAATTTCGGAATCAATTATATTTTTCAGTTCCTCCAATTGCTCTTTGCTCAGCTGAGATTGTTTAGTGAAAAAAGAAGCAAATTTTAATGCTGAATTGTCGAAGTAGCTTTCTACGATATCATTTACATGTGCTAAATAATAGCTGTCTTTATCAATTAGTGGATAATACTCTCTCGAATTTCCATAAAGCACATAAGATATCGCTCCCTTTTCAGTCATTCTCTTCAATAATGTAGCAACAGTTGTTGGCGCCGGTTTAGGTTCAGAATACGCTTCCATAAGATCTTTCATAAAAGCTTTTTTCATGTCCCAGATGTAGCCCATCAATTGTTCTTCCGTAGCTGATAATTTATTCATACTACAAATACAGAATGTATTCTACATTGTGTAGAATTAAAGTATGTTAAATAATTTATTATTTTTTTATTTTGTTGATTTATAAGTGTTTATTTTTTTTTTTTTTGAGGATGGAGATAATTTTCACCGTAAAATTAGTTGCTGTTCCCAGATATAACCGATAAGCTTATACAAATAATAGGGGAGCTGAATATGTCCGTATATTGTTTTAACTAAGGGATCTGTCGTTGGATATTGAAGTACTTCGGTCCCAGGTTTAGATGATTAGACAAGGACTAAGTGGTATAAATAAAACAAAATGGAATGTATCGCTATTATATATGATGTTGGGTGCGTAGTGAGATACCGTTTAGAAAAACTTTGGATAAATAATGGCAAAACTTTTTTTAGTCCGGCATGGACAGTCGCAATGGAATTTAGAAAATCGCTTTACGGGATGGCAAGATGTTGATATTACTGAATTGGGACAACAGGAAGCTCGGGAGGCGGGACTGGCTCTGGCAAACGAACCAATTGATATAGCATATACCTCGACACTTATAAGAGCGCAGCATACGTTAAAGATTATTTTGCATGAAATGGGCGATCCTCACATCCCCATTGTTATAGACGCTGCTTTGAATGAACGAGGTTATGGAAAGCTTGAGGGCTTGAATAAGGCCGAAACAGCCGAAAAATATGGTGCTGAACAGGTGCATATCTGGCGCAGATCTTTTGATGTGCCTCCGCCTGGAGGTGAGAGCCTTAAAGATACATACGAACGTGTTATTCCATATTATGAACGTTTTATAGCACCCAAACTGAAAGAAGGTAAAAATGTACTCATTGTTGCGCACGGCAATAGCCTAAGGGCGCTGATTATGTTTTTGGAACATCTTTCTCCGGAACAGATATTGGAACGGGAGATTGCTACCGGGCAACCGATCAAGTATCAAATTGAAGAATAAACGCTCAATTTTTACAAATTGATAGTTGAACTGTAGAGACTGATAATTTATCGTATTTCTATAGATTCTCCGGGTTTAGCATTTTAAAGATTTACTTGTTTTTGTTAGTTGTATCTAACAATTGTTTTCTTAACAAAGAGAAATAACAGTAGATTTCATTTCAAAAAATAACATTTTGATCTCATTCTCTCCTAGTTTAGGCGATAAGGCGTACAAGTAGTGTTGCGGTGACTTTGCTGCTTAGGACTTCTATTGGCCTGTCTTTGTATTCCACTGTGATGCTAGCATCGAACGGTTCTATTGATTTGATTGTTAAAGTCGTACCGAGCTCGAGATTTTTCGCTGTCAAATATTGTAAAAGCTCCTTAGAAGATGGCTGAACCGCCATTAATGTAACTATATCACCTACTTTACAACTATTTAGAAACACATAGTTTTCCAAAGGCATAACCCCATTAGAATCGGGAATTGGCGACCCGTGGGGATCTACCGTCGGATAACCCAATAACTCATCCATTTTACTGAAAAATTCGGGCGAATGTATATGCTCAATCTGTTCAGCAATCTGATGGACTTCATCCCAGGCAAACCCCATTTTCTCAACCAGATACATTTCAGTAAGTCGATGTTTCCGGATAATAAGGGCGGCTTCTTTCTTTCCTTCTTCAGTTAGCCGCAATGGTTTATAGCTTTCATAATGAACGAAACCTTTGTCGGCTAGTTTTTTCATCATACTATTTACTGTGGGCATCTTGATGTCGAGCCTTTTACTTATTTCATTGACATTCGCATCACCCTTTAGGTAAGTGAGGTTATACAATGCTTTTAAGTAATTCTCTTCGGTCTGTGAAATCATAAGACAAATTTATTAAATATTAGCCGTGTCTAATAATTATGTTATAATTATTTTGTTAGTCTAATCTAACTTGTTAGATTTGCTTATCTAAATTTATAAATATAAAAAAGCAAAACATGATGAAAGTGTACAGTGCTCATTTGACAATTGCCATGGTGCTTACAGGATTTATTTCCTTTGGACAGACAGGTAAGATTAATGGTAAGGTTTACGATAAGAATGGTATGCCGTTAGGAGCAGCATCCGTTGTTATTCCAAAATTACAGATAGGTGCCAAATCGAACAACTCAGGAAGATATATCGTTGAAAGTATCCCCCATGGTACCTGGGAAGTGGAAGTAAAACACATTGGATTTAAGGAATTCCGTGATTCAGTAAAAGTCGGTCCAGGGGTATTGACCAAAGATATTCAGTTAGATTGGTCTGAACTTTTACTGGATGAAATTGTGGTAACGGGTACCAAAACATTTAAACGCAAAACAGAGAGTTCTGTAATGGTAAATATTTTGGATAGCAAGACTTTGGACAATCTACAAGTGTGTAATCTTTCGGAGGGTTTGAAGTTTCAACCCGGATTGCGCGTAGAAACAGACTGTCAGACCTGTAACTATACGCAATTGCGGATGAATGGACTTCAGGGTGGTTATTCACAGATTCTGATTAACGGTCGGCCAATTTTCAGTCCGTTGATGGGACTCTATGGTATGGAGCAACTACCGGTCAATATGATTGAAAAAATTGAAGTTGTTCGCGGAGGGGGCTCCTCATTGTATGGTTCAAGCGCAATTGGCGGAACGGTGAATGTGATTACAAAGCTCCCACGGGCAAACAGCTATGAAATCAATTCTTTCTATCAGCGTATAGGTGGGGGGACAAATGATTTTAACCTCGGGGGTAACGCAACATTGGTCAACGAGAAAGGGAATGCCGGAACTTCATTCTTCTTTAACAAGCGGGATCGTGGTTTCTACGATGCAAATGGTGATAATTTTTCTGAAATGCCCAAAATTGAAAATACCTCTTTAGGAATTAATTCATTCTATCAGTTTTCAGATAATCAAAAATTAGAAGTCTCCTTAAGCAACCTGAATGAATATCGGTTCGGTGGTGAAATGACCGATAAACCTGCGTATTTAACACAGCAGTCAGAAGAGCGACATCATAAAATTTGGATGGGAAGCACGGATTATCAGATTAACTTCAATCAAGATAAATCGGCATTCATCGTCTATACAGCTTTTCAAAATACCAATAGAAAACATTATACCGGCGTATTTCCAGATGATCCTGAGGCGATTGAAAACCATCTCAAGCATCCACCTTATGGGGATTCTAAAACAACAACACTTCAGGGAGGTTTTCAATTGAATCATGAGATCCGCAATTTCTTTAATGGTCGTAATGTATTGACCATTGGGTCGGAGTACGTTTCTGATAAAGTTTATGACGAAATTCCGAGTTATAATTATCTCGTGGATCAGCATACCAAAGATTGGGGAAGCTTCTTTCAAAGTGATTGGGATTTGGCGGCTAAGTTTAATGTATTGTCGGGTGTTCGGGTTGACAAACATAATTTATTGCATAAAGTTGTTGTCAGTCCGCGAATAGCACTCCTTTATAAATATGCCCCTACAACACAATTTCGATTAAGCTATGGAACCGGCTTTAGAGCGCCACAGGCATTTGACGCCGACCTGCATATTGCGTTTGCTGGTGGCGGCGTATCGCGTGTACAGTTATCCCCTGATTTAAGGGAGGAGCGTTCAAAAAGCCTGAGTGGTTCGATAAACTACGACAAAGCAACTGAAACGTGGATAGCAGGCTTCACCTTGGAAGGATTTTATACGCACCTGAATAATGCATTTGTACTTGAGGAAATCGGTGCAGATAATTTTGGGAAGATTTTTGAAAAGCGAAATGGAAACAACGCAACTGTAGCCGGAGGAACATTGGAATTACGTGCAAATTATGCTAAGAAGATTCAGTTGGAAACTGGATTGACAGTGCAGCAAAGCAAGTATGATAGTCCGGTGTCGTATTTGGAAGGAGTAGCTCCAATTCGATCATTTTTGCGGACACCCAACGAATATGGTTTTGCCAACCTCAATATTACAGCAAGTAAACCCTGGACAGTCAATTTAAACTATGTTTACACGGGAAATATGCGTATTGCCCATGTCGGGGGAGCAGATAATTTTCCTGACGATCAAATGGTACGGACAGGAGCCTTTTCGGAGCTCAATAGTAAAGTAGCTTATGCATTTAACTTACCGAAATACAAAAATATCATTGAGCTTTATGCAGGGGTAAAAAATATTTTTAACGCGTATCAAACTGATTTTGATACCGGGAAAAATCGCGATAGCAATTACATTTATGGGCCCAACATGCCAAGGACATACTTTGTCGGTGTAAAGATAAAAACACCTTAATGGTGAAAACAAAAAATCCTGCACACCGATGATGAGCAGGATTTTTGTTATTTGTATTCGCGTTATGCTATTTCAAAACGAATTTAAATCCTAAAGAAAAACGCGATGGCTCGAAATTAGAACCATGAGAAAGATTCCACCAAGGTTTCCAGTCGAAATGCATGGCCAATGGTGCAGAAGGTATTTTGAACTCTAGACCCAAAGCTGGACGGATCGCAAAATCAGTATGTGTTTTTCCATCTTTCCAATGGTAGTCGTCATACCAGTCGTCGTGCCATTTACCATAATCAATAAATGATACTTGTGGACCAACACCAATGTACCATGAAAGACCTCGAGATCCAGGAATACGTTTGTTGTATGAATAATCTACGCCGATAACAGTAATATTGTCTCCAAATAATACTTGTGCATTTCCAGCGTCATTTCCACCAAAATTGTGTTTTATCTGTGGACCGAATAATGTTTGACCATCGCCGACGTCTATTCCAAGACCAATGGCTGTCCGATAGGGAGTTTGTGCGTTTGCTTGCTGATGAGCAACAAATAGTAGCGTAAAAAGTGTTAGAAAAGGTAGAATTACTTTTTTCATGATAATTTAAAAAAATATAAGTTGTGTGCTTCCGATTAGAAAGCTTTCGCTGTTCAAACAAATAGTTTGCCAAAGATTTTTTTAATATTTTGATAAACAATAAATGATATGTAACTACCTCTTTTTTAGTTGATTTTTTTATGGATAATCTAAAAAAAAAATCAACCATATATATTAAAGTATTGTTCTTATAATAGAGAGCTGCTTTTTTAAGGTTTAATAGTGCTCAGGCTATTTTTTATTGATGGCTATTATAATTTTAATCGGTGAGGTGTTATTAAATGTTATAAAAAGCAGCATTTAAAATACTACAAAATACAGCAGATGGAGAAACTACAAATTAATACGGAAAGGATCGAAGAATGGATTGCAGCGGGATATGATGTTCTTCAAGATGGAAAATTAATAAAAGTCGAAGGTGATCTGCAGGAATTTCTAAAACAGTTTGCTGATGATACAGCAGATGGAGGACCAAAAACATATCTGTTGAAGGAGCTGCTTACCTGGCCAGAGGAAGATTTAAAAAAAGTAGAAATGGGTTATGGAACAGATGAAAATAGCTGAAGATAAAATTGTACCATTGGATTTTGATTCAGAAGAATTACCTTTTGAAATTCGTGAGCTACGTCCCGTTGTATTTAGAGAAGAAACGTCGTATTGGTGTTTACTGGGGCCCGATCCGCATCAAGGCGTTTTCGGAAACGGTGAAACGGCTTTAGATGCTTTAGCCGACTGGCTAGAAAATTTACAGGTACGTTTAAAAACTGGGGACGAAAATGATGAAGTAGCGAATTATGCTCGGGAAAGTCTTCGGGCATCGAATCGTGATGTCTGGTAATATTCCGTAGTTATATTAAAAGTCTCCCCATACAGATTAATTACGATTGTTAATCGTCAGTCGTTTGACCCGCAACAGGAGTTCTTCTGGGCTAAACGGTTTCACCATAAAATCTGAAGCGCCAAGGTCAAAAGCTTCAATGACGACTTCCTCTTGTCCCATGTTGGAAAGTACAATAACCGGGATTTTTTTCTCGAGCTTTTTTATGGAAGAAAGGACTTCTATCCCCGAAGCAAATGGCATCATAATGTCAGTAATGATTAGATCCGGATCGATTGTACTAATCTTTTCAATTGCATCTTTTCCATTGTTGGTAGTGATAACCTCGTGACCTGCCTTGATCAGTTTGTATTGAACTGTCCGTAATATGAATTCATTATCTTCTGCAATTAAGATGACCATCTTGTTTTTATTATTAATATACTATTATGGAGGCCACAGCAAGTTTAGATGCTATTCCATATCTAACGATAGGTACAGAAATATTTTAACAATATGTTTAGTTTCTAGCTTCTATTTGTGTTATACATGATCTGAAAACATAGGTAGCAAAGAAGGACTTCAATCGCAAGAAGCTGTCTTGGCATTACTGGAAAAATGATCGTAAAATTGCTTTTGGCTAATATGAAATTCAAAGTCCCCAAATGAATTTCTGCGCAAATATATCATTGTAATAGAAATATGCAATAAAAGAAAAGTATTAGAAGGTAAATTTTATGCTAATATGTTGCTGATAAGTCATGTAGCCTTTCTTTTTTACAAAAAGTAAAAGCTGTAAATAAAAGATTGTAACATGATGTTACATGTGAAGGAGATGATCGTCGACAGATGATTTAACTCCTGGATACAAGAATTATTCATTATATTTAGGTAACCTAGTTCATTCGATATGTCATATAATATTCCCGATAATCTGAAGGGTCTTTCCACAACCGAGGTTAATGCCTCTCGCGCTAAATATGGTTGGAATCAATTGAGCGATAATCACAAGAGTACCTGGTTTGAACTGCTTGTGGATATTTTGAAGGAGCCTATGCTGATTCTGTTGATTATCATCTCGATGATTTATGTTTTTGTGGGGAATTACGGAGAGGCTGTATTTATGTTTGTCGCTATTGTTGCTGTTACGGCAATTTCTTTTTATCAGGATAATCGTAGCAAAAAAGCGCTGGAGGAGTTGGAAAAGCTGAACGAACCATTAAGCACCGTGATTCGAAATGGGAAGGTCAGTGAAATTCCAACACATGAGATTGTTGTGGGGGATCTCTGTATTACAGAGGAAGGTCGAATTATAAACGCTGATGGTCGTATTTTACATAGTAACGATTTTTCTGTTAATGAATCTTCGTTGACGGGGGAGAGTTTTTCCGTCTTTAAGGACAATAAATCTGAAGATAATCTGGTCTACGGCGGGACGGTTACGGTCTCAGGGCTGGCTGTGTTTGAAGTTACTAAAATCGGTAAAGAGACCCGTGTTGGAAAAATAGGTGAATCGATAAAAAATATCAAGGAAGAAATTTCACCATTGCAGGTGCAAATCCAAAAATTTGTAAAGGCAATGGCCATTGTCGGTATCCTAATTTTTTTGATCGTATGTCTATACAGTTTTATTGACAGCGGTAATTTAGTGGCAAGCTTGCTCAATGGACTTACTTTGGCCATGTCTGTATTGCCGGAAGAGATTCCTGTTGCGTTTACAACTTTTATGGCGCTTGGCGCATGGAAACTCATGCGGGAGGGGATTATAATCAAAAGAAGCAGTATTGTTGAAACTTTGGGCAGTACAACAGTGATTTGCACAGATAAGACCGGGACTATTACAGAGAATTCCATGCAATTGAAATACCTCTATAGTTATGCTACGGATTCATCTTATGATCAGGAAAGGTTTGATGAATCCGATTTAAGAGAGCTTATCGATTATGCGATGTGGAGCAGTGAGCCTGTGCCTTTTGACCCCATGGAAATTAGGTTGCATAAAATATATGAAAAAACGCAAAAACAGGACCTCAGAAAGGAATATGCATTATTTCATGAATATCCATTAGATGGTAAACCGCCGATGATGACCCATCTTTTCGAAAATACAGGAAAAGATCGGATTATTGCTGCCAAAGGGGCACCGGAGGCTATACTTAGCGTATCCAAGCTGCCCGATAGTGAGAAAGATAAAATTAGGGCTATTGTTAAATCCTATGGAGAGCAGGGCTTTCGTCTATTGGGTGTGGGGAAAGCGAAATTCGAAGGCAATAATTTCCCCGCGAAGCAACAGGATTTTGAGTTCCAATTTTTAGGGTTGACCGTATTTTATGATCCCCCCAAAAAAGGTATCCAGGAAGTGTTCCAAGATATTTATGATGCCGGGATTAAAGTCAAAGTAATTACTGGCGACAATGCCGATACGACTAAAGCAATAGCGGCTCAGGCCGGAATTCGTATTTTGTCTCCACCGATCAATGGCAGTGAAATAGTCAATAGGTCCGGGGATGAAATTATGTCGATAGCGGAGCAAACAACTTTATTTACCAGAATGTTTCCGGATGCTAAATTGGCTATTGTAAATGCCCTGAAAAAGAAAGGGGAGGTTGTGGCGATGCTTGGTGATGGAGTAAACGATGGCCCAGCATTAAAAGCGGCCCATATCGGCGTTGCTATGGGCAATAAAGGTACTGAAATAGCAAAATCAGCCGCGGCGTTAATTATCACAAATGATGATCTACAAAAGTTAATCATTGGTATAGCAGCCGGAAGAAGGATTTACGCAAACATCAAGAAGGCGGTTCAATACATCATTTCTATTCATATCCCCATTATTTTGACCGTATCACTACCTTTGTTTTTAGGCTGGGTATTTCCGCAGATTTTTAGCCCTGTGCATGTGATCTTCCTCGAATTGGTCATGGGGCCCACCTGCTCGATTGTATATGAAAATGAACCTATTGAAAAGGATACGATGAAACGACCTCCTAGAGCTATGGGCGACACTTTTTTGAGTATAAATGAGCTCGGAATAAGCATTGTTCAAGGCCTGATAATCACTATAGGAATTCTATTTGTTTATCAGTTTACTGTTCAGCAGGGGGGAACTGAGGAAAAAACGAGGGCTATGGTTTTCGCCACTTTAATCTTTGCCAATGTTTTGCTGAGTTATGCTAACCGATCTTTCCACTATAGTATCCTTGAAAGTTTTAAAAACCGAAACTTGCTGCTCGTGGGTATTTCGATCGCTGTGCTTCTATTTTTAGCCGTGATATTATATGTCGCTCCGGTCGCCCAATTTTTTACTGTAGCAGCCCTGAGCGGATATGAATTGGGGATAGCGCTCTCCGTGGCTGCAGCATCCGTGTTATGGTTTGAGGTCTATAAATTGATCGGGAGAATTGTACGTGCTAAAAAAGATTGAAGGGATATATCGAGATAATCCAAGTATTAAACGAATAGAATTAGGCGCAAGTCCAGGAATCTTACTGAATAAATTTCGAAGTAATTCCTCTTTTCTTGATGTAGAAATTCAGCGCTCGCCCTGCCTCTGTAGGTCGATCTGTACTTAATATATCTGCACCGCGATCAATAAATCCGGCATAAACTTGAAAGCCTTTTTTGTCGGCCTGTCTGTCTAAGTTTCCCAGTGTACCCAATATGCACATGATTCCATGGTCATGTAGTACTTTGGTTAATGCTGGGTCTGCTTCATGTGTTCCGACGAAGGCTAACAAGCGATTGTCGGGGATATCTTTTTCATTTAGACGAGCAAGGTCATCCAGGTTATTGACCGAGGCCGAAATCATGATGTCGCTAGCCAGACTGTGCACTTTGGCCGCCTGGTTGGCACTATACGTGATGATGACTACGCTAGATTCTGCCCTTTGTTTGCGAATAGCATTGATAACGGCTTCATAAGGGACATCATTTTTAATGTCTAAGGTGAAGATTACCTTTCCTTTTCCCCAAGAAAGTGCTTCTTCGAGCGTGGGGATCCTATATGGCGTTATCTTTTTGTTATTGTCCAATAGACGAAGCTTTTTGAGCTCAGTTAAACTGCTGGCGTTCACAGGCCCTCTGCCGGTGGTTGTTCGGTTTAACGTATTGTCATGCATTAATATCAGCGCTGAGTCTTTACTGATGCGAACATCACATTCAACAAGGACTGGCTGCAAGCTCGCATTATAGGAAAATGTTTCGATTGCATTTTCGGGGTATCCAGATGCGGGGCCACCACGATGCAAACTGACCAATGGATAACGATTATCATCATAGGTCAAAAACTGATATAATTCCTCCACATTTTGGAGCTGTATACGTTTACCCACTGGCAAGCCATCCGTATTGGCTCCGTTACGAAAGCAACTGCTTACGATAAAGCAGATCAATAAAAGGAAGTAGTGGCGTATACGTATATTCATTGTCTATCTATTGTGCTGATTAATCAGATCGGCTAGTGCCTCGACACTGGTATTTAATTGGTCGATTGTCAGATGCGCCTGCGTATAATAAGGTTCTCTTTCGCTCAACTTCTCTTCGATAAATAGCCGTAGTTCCTCAGGTGATTTTCCGATTAGAATGGGCCTTTTGTGTAGTTTAGATTGAGAAAGACGGTCAAAAAGTGCTTTGGGTGACATCTGTAAATAGACGGCATATCCATTCGCCCTGATCCATTCCATGTTGTCAAAGAAACAGGGGGCACCACCACCGGTAGATATGACGGCAGCATTCTCAGAAAATTTACGCAATTGCTCGCGTTCTAATGCCCGGAATGCGTCTTCACCATGTTGACTAAAATATTCGGTAATGCTCATGCCAATTTGTTTTACGATCTCCTCATCTGTGTCGATAAAAGGGAGTTCGAGTTTAGTGGCAAGTTTCTTACCCAGGGTAGTTTTTCCACTTCCCATATAACCAATCAAAAATATAGGTTTAGGCATAGGTACTATTTGTCTTTACTTAGAAATTTATCTTCAATGGTTTTGGCATCCGGAAAGTTATTATAGTGCCATTTTCCGACGACGTTGCCTCCTTTTAGGAGCAGTACACCAGGATTTGCCCTGACCATGCTTTTTAGAGGAATGAGATCGGCATAGAATATCTCCGCAATTAATTGCATTTTATCACTCAGATATTGGGCGTCTTTGGATGCCGAAGCAGTCAATAGCACAACACGAAGCCCATTATAATCTTTTGTTAATTGGATGGCGGCCTGATTGATCTTTTGGATAGCATCAATATTGGTCGAAGAAAGATCCTTTGCAACGATAACAAGATTGTAATACGGATTAGCAATGATTTCTTGCGTATGGTCCGCTCCGTCAGCATCCGTAATCAAGAGATCAGGAATAGGAATATCATATCCCTTTTTGACCAATTTACTCTCAGGTTCACCTATAATTTCCCACGATTCATCTTCCCATAGCTTGTCAGCCATATAGACCTTGTCATTGACCTTTTTTGTTTCACCCGTCTTTTTGTTTTTCATGGTATAGATTTGCTCAAACAAATCGCCTTGTTTGCCTTCAGGGAGCACCATTAATGAAGGTAAGTTGTTGCCAACTTTGTAGGGTAAGAAATCAATAAACGGGAGGTAGTTTACGGTATAGATACCAATACCTAAAGAGATAATCGCTGTAATCACAGTAGCAACGAATTGATTGCCTGATCCTTTGATAATTGATCGTAATTGCTTTCGGTTAAAAAATATAATAAGGATCAACGCCAAGAGCACCAGATCTTTAGAAAATGAATGCCAAGGAGTAAGTGGGATGGCATCCCCAAAACAGCCACAAGAGGTCACAACCTCAAAAAATGCCGAATAGAAGGTTAGAAAAGTGAAAAATAGAATCAGTAGTAGCAGGCCCCAGGCAACGGTATTCGCATAGACCCCCAATAATAACAGTGCTCCTAACAAAATTTCAAAACCACAGATTACTACAGCGATGGCAGTAGCGTATTCATTAAAAGCTGTGAGATGAAAGACCTCAAAGTATTCCTGAAGCTTATAGCCAAACCCTGTCGGGTCATTTGCTTTAATAAAACCTGAGAATATGAAAAGAAGTCCCGTAAAAATCCGGCAAAATCCTAAAAGATAATTTGTTTTGGTACGCTGCTGTGTAGCTGTCATAATCCGATTATTGTTGTGCGATTCCTAATTTAATTAATGCAAAAACTGCGTAATTGAGCATATCCTGATAGTTGGCATGGATGCCTTCAGAGACCAGGGTTTGTCCATCGTTATCTTCAATTTGTTTGACGCGATGTATTTTCATCAAGATCAGATCTGTCATGGAAGAAACACGCATATCGCGCCATGCCTCACCGTAATCGTGGTTTTTGGCAAGCATGAGATCTCTGGTCTCGGTAACCTTTTCTGTATATTTTTGATTCACAAAGGTTGGATCCAAATTTTCTTCGCCATCTTCACCCAAATCAATCTGAATCATGGCCATGACACAGTAATTGATAATACCGATATATTCGTCGACAATTCCTTCGCCCACTTTGGAAACCTTTTTGATTTCTAGCGTACGTATACGTTGTGCTTTAATGTAAATCTGATCCGTAATGGAAGATAGGCGCATAATCCGCCATGCCGTTCCATAATCCTTTGTTTTTTTAATAAATAAATCCTGACAATGTTTGATAACACTGTTATATTCCTGAATGGTATCCATATCGTTGATTGAAGAAACTTGATGAGACAAGTTGTGATTACACTACAAATATAATTAGAAAATAATACTTCCAACGGTCAAATGAATGTACAATTTGTGCTTTATTGCTAAAATATA
>NZ_DKSP01000175.1:0-25744 GCF_002472745.1 Sphingobacterium sp. UBA7253
AAGCTATAAAATTAGTTCCTGGGTCTGTTCTTCGCTCAAGCTCGCCGGTTGCAAAAAAGAATAGCTTGTTTTTGATAATTGGTCCCCCCACGGTAAAACCATAGCCTTTTAAGCTGAAGTTGTTGACTGGTGCTCTTAGTCCGGCCGAATTGTATTTGTTGACTAAATTCTGATTTCTGAAATAATAATTTAACGAACCTTGTACTTCGTTGGTACCACTTCTTGTTACGGCATTGATTGCAGCACCGGTAAAACCATTTTGTCTTACGTCATAAGGAGCAATGTTTACTGAAATCTCCTCAAAGGCATCCATATTGATAGGTTGCGAGTTTGTTTGGCTTCCGATGGTTCCTTGTAGTCCAAACGCGTTGTTAAATAGCGCGCCATCGATGGTAAAGTTATTGGCAAGGTTGCTTCTTCCTGCAAAAGAAGGATTACCGTACTGCATCGAAAATTGAGGGGTCAGTTTGACAAAGTCTGTAAAGCTTCGATTGAGTGTGGGTAGATTTTGAATCGCTGTGCGGGAAATGTTTTGTGCCGCACCTGTTCGGCCGGAGTTGAAGACTTTGCCCTGTCTCGTACCTACAACGACAGCTTCATCCAATACTTGCGATGCGGACTGCATCTGAATATCTAATGTTGAGCTTTGTCCCAAAGCCAGTTTCTCGATCTGCTTGATATTGGGTGAATGCCCAAGATAAGTTACAGTGATTTGATAAGGGCCACCAATTCTCATATTGGGGAGATTATAGCGTCCATCACTTCGCGATGAAGTAACGTACTTTGTCCCAGAAGGTAAATGTATGGCTTCAATTGTCGCCCCATTGATTGGCGAATTTCCCTCTCTGACGGTTCCATTCAGAGCAGAGGTGGTTTCATTTTGCGCATAGGTAAGTGAGGTACCGATTGTGCTTAGCAAAATGCTGGTAATCAAATGTTTTCTCATTTGTTTTGTAGCTGTTTAAATGACTAGGTGATTTTTAAACCGCGATAAAGGTAGGAGAGTAGTATTGATTTTGTGTTAAGTAAATATTATTTAACGGTTTCCACTGTCGTAGGTATAAACCGTTTTTTATTATTGATAATTCAGTCCAATCTTGCTTGCGGCTATTTTTTAATTTTGATTATGTTTACGTTTTTTCTTTTGTTGTTTAGTATATTCAAACCTATCTAACCGGATTGGATTTTATCGTTACTTATGACCATAAATTTTAAAAACATAGATTATTTGAAGTTTGGAAACGACGTGCAGAAAAAAGCCTATCGGTTATTGACTGACTATCAAATTACTACTCTTCTTGATGCTTATGATCCGATTGTAGTTGGTACGATACCGATTCAGCTAGATGTGGGTGGGAGTGATATAGACATTATTCTTTGTGTCGACGATTTTGATGCTCTTGAAGAAATGCTGTCTCTTAATTTTTCGAAACATGCACATTTTCGGTTACAGCGGCCGGCCGATCGTGTAATCATCTGCCGTTTCACGATTGAAGAGCAGCTTTTTGAAATTTATGCAACGGATAAAGCAACTGAAATTCAGAGTGGATACTTACATATGCTTAAAGAGCATGAAATTATTCAATTGAGGGGTGGAGAATTCGCTGAACAGGTCAGACAGCTCAAGAGGAGTGGGATAAAAACTGAGCCTGCATTTTGTCAGCTATTGGGAATTGAAGGCGATGCATATACAGAACTTCTAAAGTATAATCCAGCAGATAACACGATGAACTATGAATGATTTTAATCTATAATAGAATGAATCCCCTAGTTGAACAGTTCAAAAAATATGGCTATCTCAATGAAGCAATTGAGAAAGCGGTAGAAAATAGAACGCGTTATTTCTTTAAGAAAAAGGGCGAGCATTTTTTGAGAGAAGGGCAGCATTTATCCAGCTATTTTGTTTTAAGTACAGGATTACTACGAGCTTATTTTTTTAAAAACGGACGTGAAATGAACAGCTGGTTTGGTGAGGAAAACCAGATTTTTGGATCGATTTTACCCGTTTATACTGAAAAACCCTCTTTTGAAAATATTCAGCTTCTTGAAGATTCCGAGATCTATGCTATTTCTGTAGACGATTTAAATGAATTGTATAGAATTTATCCTGAACTAAATCTTATCGGTCGGAAGATTGCCGAGGAGGTTTGTATTATTCTTGAAGAACGGATTATGTCGCTGCATACCGAATCTGCAGTAGAACGATATCAATCGCTCATACGCTTACAGCCAAATTTGTTAAATAGAATTAATCTCGGTCATATTGCATCATATTTGGGGATTACACAAGAAACACTTAGTCGGATCCGGCGATAAGGTACGATTTTGATATAAGTCAAAAAATGCCCCTCATTTAGCGATTATCTTTGCTGTAGAAATTTAAACTATTGAAAATGAATTGGATTGCATTGATCATCGCTGGCATTTTTGAAATTGGCTGGCCGCTCGGATTAAAAATGGCTCAACAGCCAGATTCAAATAAATTGGGTTGGATCATATTGGCTATTGTTTCTATGAGCATTAGTGGAGGATTATTGTTTTACGCTCAAAAGGCAATTCCTATCGGTACAGCTTATGCCGTATGGACAGGTTTGGGAGCTGTGGGAACATTGATTGTTGGAATCTTTTTTTTCGGAGATTCTGCCAATATATTTAGGCTCCTTTCAGCAACATTGATCGTCGCTGGAATTATCGGTTTAAAAATATTCTAAAAAGCCACAGGAAATGCTATTTATGTTAGGGAAGATTTAAATAAATTATAAAGGTGAGCTCAATTTGCTTGACTAGAATGTTCAAAGTCGTTTGAAACGCACTTTTTTAATCAAAACTCCTTATAAAAGAGTAGGTTGGGATGATTTTTGCTTGATAATCAAATTATGAGGCAAGAACTAGCAGAAAAAATAGAATTGTATAGTAAAAGGTACGGCCTATTTATGCGGCCGGAGTATGTTAGCTTTGCTCGGGACACGACAAGACTTTTGCTTCGCAATGATTGCCTCAGTGAAGGTGATATAAAAGCGTACCAAGACTATATTGCTTCGCATTATCCGGAAGATCTTCCCTGGGAAATGAAACAATATCAGGAAACGACCAAAGCATTGGAACGAATGAGTAAGGAAATGGCAATTGCTTGGGTGAATACGCATCAAATCAATATTTTCGAATCCGATATTTTTATCGATGATGAAGATTCAATTTTGCGCCCTATTCAGTCAAAGGATGAAGATATGTTTCGCTATAATTTTAATGCGTTGGAAGAACTCATCTACAATCACCAAAGACCAGAAGATCTATTTCGGCGGAATAGGGATTGTTTTTGGATAGATACAAGAATTGAATGGCGGTAGTAATACTTCTTGCGATATTTTTTATAATCGAGACGCTAAAACAATTTTTTGTTTTAGCGTCCAAGTCCTTCGCATATCTGAAGGACTTTTTTTATAAAAGCTTTATTTTTAGATTTCTAAACGATACGCCTCTCGACCAATCCTGCAGTGCTAATTTCCCATTGATATGCTTACCAAACTCCGGATAATCTTTGAAATTACTATGCTTTACTAAATCTTTCCATTTAGCTGAATTAAAATCCATTTCAGCGGTGATTTTTCCATTTAGGAAGAATGTAATTTTTCCATCTTTCTGAATAATACTGGATTCATTCCAATCATCTTGCGTTTTAATGTTGACAAAGTTTTGTTGCGGTAGAAATGTATAAAGACAGCCCGAACGCTTTAGCGGTTTATCAAAATCAGGATGGGAATCTGCCAACAGTTGGTACTCCGGTCCAGAATGGTAGGTCGCATTAATATCGGGTCTTTCCTGTACGTTGACAAAAACGCCACTATTTCCCTCTTTTTCCAGCTTCCATTCAAACTTAAACTCATAATTTTTATACTCTTTGTCCGATACCAAGTCGTATTTTTGGCTTTCACTGTTTGGGTCACAGTAAATTGTTCCATTTTTTACAATCCAGGCCGTAGGCGCATTTTTGCTATTATTGTACGTATGCCAATTGTTGAGCGTGTTACCATCAAATAAAAGTTGCCAGCCATTACGTTGCTCTTCTTCTGTCAATGTATTGGGACTGCTTTTTTCATTTTGACAGGAGAGTAAAATACAGCCCAGAAAGACCCATAAGGTGATTTTTTTGAAAAGGTTTAAGTTTATCATTGTTTTTATTTTTATAAGTGTCTTTTTAATACGTTTTCCCAACCAATATGTATTCCCTAAAATAATTTTTAATGTGAACTTTTGGAGACAATTTCATATTCCTTTGCAAATTTGTTACATAGTGCTTCTGCTAATACTTATCCCGAGGTTCACATATTCTCCCATTCATTCATGAATTTTTAAAATGTGCTGGCCCATCATTTTAAAAGATAAATCGGCTCAAGCCGTCTATACTTTTTTGGTCACCTTTCAAGCATAGATGACAAGGTACACATTATAATGATTTGATCACATTTTCAGCATAGTCATTCTCATTTTGATAAAATAACCTTATCAAAATGATAGGATTCTCCAATTCTATTTTGTCACTTATTTTTTTATATCATCTGATTAATAGCGTTTTATGATGTTTTTCGGTACAGTGGAACAGGATTTGGCTTATGGGGACAAATGAATGTAAATATGAAAACAGGACGGAAAAGAAAAGTATGTGGTAAGAGTCCGCCGAGGGGGACGATCGGCAAAGCTACTAGCATTAAATTCAAGTTTAAAAAATGAAATCGCAAGTCACTAATAAAGTTTAACAATGGTAATAACAATCATACTCATCATAACTGGACTATTTTTCTTCTGGTTATTCTATAAAATGGTCGACTTTTTCGGCAAAATATAAAATAAATAATATGAAAGAGAAGCAAGAAAATAAAGGCAGAGGTTCCGCTCATAATGTGTCGGGCGACCGTATAGCGAAGGTCATCGTAGTGGTATTGATTATTGCAATGATTTTTCAACTCTATATCGGGTAGATTTTGATACATAGTTTTACGAACAACATGAAAAAATTAAATCAATACGGTGCAGGTCTGTATATGGCGCTCCATTACAAAGAAATCCGATCAGAGATTAGTTTCCTATTACGGAAGCACAATTTTGCAGGAGCTTTACAGGCTGTTATTAATCATCTTCGGAGCTTAATAGTACTGCAAAGCACGGACAAAATCTGCCAGCATATTCATTTTCTCGGAATGATTTATGGACGAGGAAACAATTATGTAAAATACATTTTGGAAAATCTTTTTGTTAGATCTTTAGGAGGTCTTCGACGTATAAGTTCGGTCAATGCATGGGCAGAAATCGAAGCCCAGCTACCAACACCATTTTTAGAGGTCCTCAAAGGACAACAAATCCATAACCTTCTAAAATCAAAGTAAATGACAGCTTTATTTATTGTAGCACTACTGGTTTTTACATACATCTGTTATGTACTCTTAAGGCCAGAAAAATTTTAATAACAAGATTACTCATTCGTCATTGTCAGTGATGAAACTGCGCTTTCAGTCAGTCCTTTTGGCATTACGAAGTCAAAAGAAGGGCTTAAAGTTAGCTGACGATTGATCATGATACACTTTTTATACAAATCAATTAAAGAAATGAATACAGAGATTCTTGGAATCATAGTGATGTTCATCGTAACATTACTACTCGGACTTCCCCTCGGGAAATATATAGCTAAGGTATATGGTAACGAAAAGACCTGGTTAGATCCATTGTTTCAACCATTGGAACGTTTTTTTTATCGAGTGACAGGAATTAATCCCAATGTTCAGATGACTTGGCAACAGCACCTCGTTGCTCTTCTGACAATTAATCTACTGTGGTTCCTGTTGAGTATGGCTATCCTGATGAATATGGGAAGTTTGCCTTTAAATCCAGATGGAAATCCTGGAATGACTGCTGATTTGGCTTTTAATACCAGTATATCCTTTTTGGTTAACTGTAATCTCCAACACTATTCTGGGGAGTCGGGCGTGAGTTATCTAGGACAAATTTGGCTCATGTTTCTCCAATTCGTGACTGCAGGCGTGGGAATGGCTGCTGCAGTGGTTATTTTTAAAGCTTTTAGGGATAAAACAACAACGCAATTGGGCAATTTTTACGATTTCTTTGTGAAATCTTGCACCCGCATTTTACTCCCTATCTCGGTCCTGGTTGCTGCCATTTTCGTGTTCCAAGGCATGCCGATGACATTCGAAGGTAAGGACAGTATGATTACAGTTACTGGAGATACCGTACAGGTAAGTCGAGGACCAGTAGCTGCCTTTGTTCCAATTAAACATCTGGGAACAAATGGAGGTGGTTTTTTTGGTGCGAACAGTGCGCATCCATTCGAAACTCCCAATTATTTGACCAACATGGTGGAAATGATTGCCCAGTTTATTATCCCGATGGCGATGATATTTGCATTCGGCTTTTTTATTCGCAAGCGTAAATTTTCATGGATGATGTTTGGCGTGATGACCATTGGGTTTATCATCCTGACGATTCCAAATATAAAAATGGAAATGGCTGGAAATCCAGCGATCGCACAGATGGGTATTGATACGTCTATGGGGGCTATGGAGGGAAAGGAAGTACGTATTGGTGCCGCAGCATCCGGCTTTTGGAGTATTGTCACAACGATGATTTCGACGGGATCAGTCAATTCTATGCATGATAGTTACATGCCCTTATCTGGTATGAACGAACTGATAGCCATGATGGTGAATGCCTTTTATGGCGGTGTGGGCGCGGGGATACTCAATTTCTTCATTTTTATTATACTCGCCGTTTTCATTAGTGGCTTGATGGTGGGGCGCACACCAGAGTTTATGGGTAAGAAAGTTGAAGCGCGCGAAATGAAAATCGCCATGATTGTTGCTCTTGCCCATCCTTTTCTAATCCTTGTCGGTACAGCACTTGCGACAGCATTTCCAGCCCAAGGTGCTTCTACATTGAATAACCCTGGATTCCATGGTTTTAGTGAAATATTGTACGAATATACTTCATCCGCAGCCAACAATGGTAGTGGTTTTGAAGGTCTTGGAGATAATACCATTTGGTGGAACATTTCGACAGGTATCGTATTGTTACTCGGCCGATTTATACCGATTATAGGCCCAATTGCTATTGCTGGGTTATTGGCTGAGAAGAAATTTATACCTGAAGGCGAGGGAACGCTAAAAACTGATACAAGTACATTCGGTTTAATGGTATTCGCTGTGATCGCGATTATTGCAGCACTCTCTTTCTTCCCTGCGTTGGCACTGGGTCCAATTGCGGAATATTTTTCCATGTAATACGTAAAAATTAAAGAATTCTAAAAATGAGCAGTCAACAAACATTGTTTCAGAAAGAGCTTGTACAACAAGCGTTAAAGCAATCTTTCGTGAAGCTAAATCCTAAAATAATGTTCCGTAATCCAGTGATGTTTACCGTGGAAATCGGGACGTTGATTATGGCCGTGGTTTGTCTTTGGATAATGACCGGAGAAAAATCACAAGGTACACTTGGTTATAATTTTACAGTATTTCTTATCCTATTTTTAACCTTGCTGTTTGGCAATTTTGCGGAGGCAATTGCCGAAGCCCGCGGAAAGGCGCAAGCAGATAGTCTTCGGAAAACTCGGGAGGAAACTCCTGCAACCCTGCGCGATGGTCGGGTCGTTTCATCCGCTCAATTGAAAAAAAATGATGTTTTTGTTTGTCAGGCTGGTGATGTAATTCCATTGGATGGGGAAATTATCGAGGGGTTGGCGACAATAGATGAAAGTGCAATTACCGGTGAATCAGCACCGGTGATCCGCGAGGCTGGGGGCGATAAAAGTTCAGTTACAGGTGGCACCAAGGTTTTATCCGATCGAATTGTCGTGCAGGTAACGACAGAACCGGGTGAAAGCTTTCTGGATAAGATGATCGCACTGGTCGAAGGGGCAAGCCGCCAAAAAACACCTAACGAGATTGCCTTAACCATCCTTTTGGCAGGTTTTACACTTGTTTTTATTATCGTAACGGTGACCTTAAAACCATTTGCGGATTATGCCAATGTCGGTATCACCATTGCTTCGTTTATTTCACTTTTTGTCTGTCTGATTCCAACGACAATAGGTGGTCTTTTATCGGCGATTGGTATCGCGGGAATGGATCGCGCACTTCGTGCAAATGTTATTACAAAAAGTGGCAAGGCAGTTGAAACGGCGGGTGACATTGATGTCTTGTTGCTTGATAAAACTGGAACCATTACGATCGGAAATCGTAAGGCGACAAATTTTTACCCCGCCGATGGTGTCATGAAAGAAGCGCTGGTACGTGCAGCAACATTGAGCTCCATGGCGGATGAAACACCAGAAGGGAAATCAATTGTTGAATTGGCTGGTGTCAACCCATCGAGCTATAAGGTCGAAAACCCGGCATTCATTAAGTTTACCGCCGAAACCCGTAGCTCGGGAATAGACTTTGAACAGACACGTATTCGTAAAGGTGCAACAGATGCTATTCGAAATATCATTGTAAAGGCTGGAAATCTATTTCCTCAGGAAATAGATGAGCGCGTAAAGCTTATTTCTCAAAATGGGGGGACCCCATTGGTCGTAGCCGAGAATGAACAAGTACTCGGTGTCATAGAATTGCAGGATGTGATAAAACCCGGGATTCATGAACGCTTTGAAAGGTTGAGAAAAATGGGTATTAAGACTGTTATGGTGACAGGAGACAATCCGTTAACGGCCAAATATATTGCAGAAAAAGCAGGGGTGGATGATTTCATCGCCGAAGCGAAACCCGAAGACAAGATGAACTATATCAAAAAAGAACAGCTTGACGGGCGATTGGTCGCCATGATGGGGGATGGTACAAACGATGCTCCGGCACTTGCACAAGCGGATGTTGGTGTAGCAATGAATAGCGGTACGCAAGCTGCAAAAGAGGCTGGAAATATGGTCGATCTCGACAATGATCCGACCAAATTGATCGAGGTTGTGGAGATAGGTAAGCAATTGTTGATGACCCGGGGTACGCTGACAACATTCAGTATTGCAAACGATGTTGCCAAATATTTTGCGATTATTCCGGCCCTGTTTATTGCGGCAATACCGGCACTTCAAGGTTTAAATATTATGCAGCTCAGTAGTCCACAAAGCGCCATACTATCGGCTGTCATCTTCAACGCAATTATTATCCCATTACTGATTCCTTTGGCATTAAAGGGAGTTGCATACAAACCTATAGGCACAAGCGCATTGTTACGGAGAAACCTGCTCGTTTTTGGACTTGGTGGAGTGCTCGTTCCATTTATTGGTATCAAGGTCATAGACCTGCTGGTTTCGCTATTTATCTAATACATTTTTAATAATTAAAGCAAAGATGAAAACACATATATATCCAGCAATAAAGATTACAATAGTTTTATTGCTCCTGCTGTCAGTTGTATATCCGGCCCTTGTTTGGGCAATAGCTCAGATAGCACCTAATCATGGAAAAGGGGAAATGCTAGCGTACAACGGGCAAAAGTATTACAGAAATATTGGACAGGCCTTTACGCGTGATGATTACTTCTGGTCGCGTCCTTCCGCTGTTGGTTATAATGCAGCAGGATCGGGAGGAAGTAACAAAGGACCCTCTAATGGGGAATATCTTTCGGAAGTTAAGGCCCGTATTGATACGTTCTTAGTCCACAATCCCACCGTAAAACGCGAACAGGTACCGGTAGACATTGTTACAGCCAGTGGCAGTGGTTTGGATCCAGATATCTCGGTAGAGGCCGCAAAAATACAAATCGATCGTGTTGCGAAAGCAAGAGGTATATCGGTAAATAGCTTACAGTCTCTCGTTGATGCTCACGTTCAGACCCCTCTATGGAATATGTTTGGACCTCGCAAAATCAATGTCCTTGAACTAAATATTGCTTTGGACAAGATGGTTGAAAAATAAAATTGACCTGATGGGTCATTGATTTACACTTTACAAGAACGATATACATGAAAAAACTAGCGATGTTGGCCTGTTTACTCGCAGGAGCAACACAATTATTTGCACAGCAAGATACAACTCAAAATACCCAATTGTCTATCAGTGGTTACCTTGAAGCATATTACCTTCGGGACTTTAACAACCCAATTGGAAATACACGCCCAGGCTTTGTATATAGTCACAACAGAACAAATGAAGTAAACATAAACTTGGCACTTTTAAAAGCTGCGTACGAAACAACCAATACACGTGCAAATCTTGCTTTTGGTGTCGGTACATATATGAATGCGAACTACAGTGCGGAACCCGGTGTCTTAAAAAATATTTACGAAGCGAATGCCGGTGTTCGTATCTCGAAAAAACATAATTTATGGATCGATGCTGGAATATTTTCTTCCCATTTGGGCTTTGAAAGCGCTATAGGAAAGGATAATTGGACTGTAACAAGGAGTATTTTTGCTGATAATTCCCCTTATTTTGAAACCGGCGCAAAAATATCCTATACATCCGCATCAGGAAAACTATTTTTAAGCGGGCTTATTTTAAACGGATGGCAGCGGATTCAACGGGTGGATGGTAGCAGTTTACCTGCATTTGGACATCAATTAGTCTATAAACCGACAGCTAAATGGACTATCAATAGTGGTTCTTTTATTGGCAGTGATAAAGCGGATAGCGTCAGACAGATGCGCTATTTTCATAATCTATATGCCATTTATCAAATGAATGAAAAGCTGGGAATTACATTCGGATTTGATATTGGAGCGGAACAAAAAGCAAAAGGTAGCTCAACGTACAATGTATGGTACACGCCTGTGTTAATTGCACGATATGCGACGACCGAAAAATTTAGCTTAACAGCAAGAGGAGAATATTACAACGATAAGCATGGTGTAATCGTTTCGACTACGACAGATCAAGGTTTTCAAACGTTTGGCTATTCTTTAAATGCAGATTATGCAATTCTTCCCAATGTCGTTTGGCGCACGGAACTACGTAATCTCACCAATAAAGATGCTATTTTCCTTGATCGGACAAATAAGTTGGTGAAAAATAGTTTGACGGCTGTCACAGCACTTACAGTTAGTTTTTAAAACAATCGTTCCTGTCGTGTGTTGGATCGGCAGGGACTTTCTGAAATGAAAGGCAATAAAAATGGAAGAAAGGAAAAGCGCTGAACACTTTTTGGACCTTATCCGAAAATCGAGAAGAGGTCGCTTCAAACTTTATATCGGCATGAGTGCAGGCGTCGGAAAAACTTACCGCATGTTACAGGATGCCCATACACTTTTACAGGGAGGAATCGATGTGCGTATTGGCTATATTGAGACACATAATCGGAAGGAAACCCATCAATTGCTGGATGGTCTACCCGTTATAGCCCGACGCCATCTTTTTTATAAAGGCAAACAGTTAGAGGAACTGGATCTTTATGCTGTTTTGAATTCACATCCTGAGGTAGTCATTATCGATGAGCTGGCACATACCAATATTGAAGGTAGCAAAAATACCAAAAGGTGGCAGGATGTTATGGAGATTCTGGAAGCCGGGATTAATGTGATCAGCGCTGTAAATATCCAGCATATTGAGAGTTTAAACGAGGAGGTTAAAGCGATTACAGGGGTTGAAGTACAAGAACGTGTCCCTGACAGTGTTATTGATTCCGCCGATGAAGTCGTTAACATTGACCTTACTGCAGAAGAACTTATCATCCGCCTAAAAGAGGGCAAGATCTATGACGCTTCAAAAATTCAGGCAGCACTTCAAAACTTCTTTAAAAGCGAACATATCTTGCAATTGCGGGAAATGGCGTTGAAAGAAGTGGCTTCCCAGGTTCAACGTAAAGTGGAGATCGAAGTTCAACCTCAACGATGGGTACGAAAGGAGCGTTTCCTGGCTTGTATAAGTTCCAATGAAATAAAAGCAAAAAACGTGATCAGAAAAACAGCGCGCTTAGCAGGATATTACAATAGCAGTTGGTTTCTGCTGTATGTACAGTTGCCAAAAGAGCGTGGCGATCGGATAGCCTTAAATAAACAGCGACACCTGATCAATAACTTTAAGCTGGCGACAGAACTTGGTGGTGAAATTATCAAAGTGGAAAGTCATAGTGTGGCAAAAGAGATTATCGCTTTGTGCGAGCTCCGCAAGATCACCACAGTTTGTATTGGTAAACCACGATTATCTCTTTTAAGGATGTTACTTGCTAAGGATACATTTAGCAAATTGCTGACGCAACTGTCGACCGAAGATATCGACCTGATTATATTGTCATAATGATAAAGGTAAATTGTGAATAAGATGAAAATAAAAACGAAACTTACCTTTGGTGTAGGATCACTTTTTCTCATGATCTTTCTACTCGCCACTTTAAGCGGCTGGTATGTAAACCGGTTAAAAAAGGATACCGCAAATATATTGACAGCAAATTACAACACGCTGCTGTATGCCAAGAATATGTTATTGGCTTTGGAGGAAATTCCTGTTGAAAAAACTGCTTTTAAGAACTTCGAGGTCAACCTTGACAAACAACGGAGAAATGTTACTGAAGTCGGAGAGCAACAAACAACGAACGCGATTGCTGAACATTTTTTAAAACTGAAATATAAGCCCTTAGACATCACTATCATCTCGTCCATCAGAAAGGATATTGCTTTGTTAATGGAGCAAAATATGACGGCAATTTCTAGGAAGAGTATTGTTGCGGATCGCACCGCAGAACATGCAATTTTGGTCATTTCATTTGCTGGGGCACTCTGTTTTATTATTGCTTTTATATTGCTGGTCAATTTGCCGTCCAATATAGCTGATCCCATAGCAAAATTGACAGCGAGTATTCGACAGATTGCAGGACAGAACTACAAAGAACGAATTCAGGTACAGAGCGGAGGTGAGTTTGCTGAACTCGTCGCTTCATTCAATTCCATGGCAGAGAAACTTGAAGAATACGCTGAAAGTAAACTTGAAAAAATTTTAAAGGAAAAAAGTCGAATCGAGTCTCTTGTGGATCATATGCATGATCCGGTGATAGGCTTCGACGAAGAGCGACGTGTTATTTTTGTCAACGAGGAAGCGCTTCGCATCACCAATCTACATAAAGATCAACTTCTCGGAAGATCTGCTTTGGCGGTTTCAGATGAAAATGATCTTGCTAAAGATATTTTTAAAGACCTGTTCCTTCCCGTGGAGCAACGTGAAAAGAATGCTGTTAAAATTTATGCGGACGATAGAGAAAGCTATTTTGAGAAAGATGTTATCGATATCAATGTTTTGCCGACTGGTGAACTGGAATCAAAGTTTATTGGGCAGGTGGTTATCCTAAAGAATATTACGCCATTTAAGGAACTTGATCTTGCAAAAACAAACTTTATCGGCACCGTTTCTCACGAGTTCAAAACACCTATTGCTGCGATTCAGATGGGGGTTCAATTGCTGGAAAATGAACAAATAGGCCATCTGAATACCGAACAGCTCACCTTGTTAAACGGAATAAAAGAGGATTCTAACCGACTGCTTCAAATAACCGGTGAACTGTTAAATATGACCCAGGTTGAAAGTGGTTCCATCCAAATTAACTTACATACGACAGAAATACAGCCTATTATTGAATATGCTATCATGGCGAATCAATTTGCTGCGAATCAAAAAAATATACACTTTGTTATCGAGGTAGATCCCAAAGTGAAAGCTATCTTTGCTGACAATGAGAAAACTGCCTGGGTTCTTACCAATTTTCTTTCCAATGCGATACGTTACTCGCATGAAGATTCGGTCATTCGTATAGGGGTGGAAAATAACGAACTTAAAACAAAATTTATCGTTACCGACAGCGGGCAGGGGATCGAGCCTAAATATCTGGATAAAATATTTGCACGCTACTTCCGTGTACCAGGGTCCAAAAAAGGTGGAACAGGACTTGGTTTAAGTATTAGTAAAGAGTTTATAGAAGCGCAAGGAGGCGAGATTGGTGTTGAAAGTGATTATGGCGCAGGAAGTTCTTTCTATTTTTCATTACGTACTGCTATTCCCGATAATTAATACATACTAATCGGATCGTATCTGTTCCTATAGTGTATTATGACAACACGACAAAGTTGGATAAGGTGAGAACAGTTTTTGAGATTATAAGTGGTGCCGGCGAGCCACTCATAATCTCAAAAATGGATTAATGGTTAACTAAAGCCATAGCACCTTCGCTGTATCGAGCTCCGATATTAGGGTATTTATGGAGTATTTCATCGATTGTTTTTAAATCATCATTCGATAATTGTATGTCAAGGGCGCCCACATTTTCTTCCAGGTATTTTCTTTTTTTAGTTCCTGGAATGGGAATGATGTCATTTCCCTGTGCCAGTACCCACGCTAAAGCGAGCTGTATAGGACTACAGTTTTTATCTTTTGCCAGTAGAGAGAAGTCGGCGACCAATTGTGCATTGTTCAAAGCATGTTCGCCTTGATTACGCGGTAAGGTTCTTCTAAAGTCGTCCGAAGCGAGATTTTCTAGATTTAAAGAATTTGAAAATAATCCACGCGCTAGCGGTGCATAAGGAATTAAACTTATCCCCAATTGACGTACAGTCTTTTGGATTTCTTTTTCTACATCGCGTGTAAGGAGCGAATATTCGCTCTGTAAAGCAGCTATAGGGTGTACGGCATTTGCTTTGATGATTGAGGCGGGGGATGCTTCGCTTAAGCCAAGATACCTCACTTTTCCTTCTTTAACCAATTCCGCCATAGCGCCTACGGTCTCTTCGATGGGAATATTGGGATCTACGCGATGTGCATAATAAAGATCTATGGTATCTATTCCAAGGCGTTTTAAACTTTTTTCCACCGCTAATTTTATCCATTCGGGCGAGCCATCGAAGTAGGTGTTTGCCGTACCACTTGGACCTGCTACTTCATCTTTAAAGCGAAACCCAAATTTTGTTGCAATAAAAACTTTGTCACGGTTGGGAACAAGTACTTTTGAAATAAGCTCCTCATTGGCACCGTTGCCGTACATATCTGCGGTATCCCAAAAATTAATGCCTAGGTCCAATGCTCTTTCCAATGTAGCAATACTCTCTTTCTCGTCCGTAGGTCCGTATGCAAAGCTCATTCCCATACAACCTAATCCAATCGCAGAGAGTTTTTCATTTGTTGTTCCAAGATTTCTATATTTCATAATAATGATATTTTGTTTAATACAAAAGTATACATGGAATAAACGAAGGGAGTTAAGACAATCAAACAGATTGTTATACAATTCAAACAGTACCGCTTCGGACTTGGTTTGGGGACATCCCCGTTTGCTTTTTGAAGAAATTGGTGAAATAGGAAGGATATTCAAATCCTAGGCTGTAGGCAATATCCGATATATTCCAATTGGTATGCAACAACAAAGCTTTGGCTTCTTGGGCCACACGGTTTGCAATGTGTGTACTGGTGGTTTTGCCTGTGGCTTCTTTTACCGACCTGTTGAGGTGATTGATATGAACCGAAAGCGCATGAGCATAATCTGCAGGGCTTTTCAACTGTAGGCTAAGCTGAAGGGTATTGATTGGAAATTGTCTTTCTAACAGCTCAAGAAATAGTCCCGATACCCTGGTTGAAGCGTTGGTATAAGATCCAAAACTCGCTGCGGGACTCGATTTCATGGTTTCATGAATTAGAAGATGTAGATAACTTCGCAACATATCATCTTTATGAACGTAGCTTGAGTTCATTTCAACTACCATCTTCTGGAAGATTGCAGAAATTTCTGCTAATTGTGTTTCATCCGGAAAATAGATCGGATTGCTGCCTATCTTGAACAGCGGGGAGTCTTTTAGACTTTCTATCCGTTCACTATGCTGTATAAATTCCTCTGTAAATATACAATACCATCCTGATTGTTCTGAGGATTCCGGTTCCCAAGCATAGGGGACAACCGGATTCGCAAATAACATGGCCGGTTTATCGATTTGTATCCACTTATCTGCGTAATATAGTTTTCCACGCCCTATAATAAGGGAGGTTTTATAAAAATCACGGCGATTGTACGGAGATACGACGGTACAGGATTCTCTACTGAAAACATTGAAATGCCCAATTCCGGTATTATTTAGCGGCAAATCCAAATTAGTTAAACCTGGTTGCCTTTTGTAAAAATCTGTTACACTTTCGGCTGATTTCATATCACTAAATTAAAAAAAGTGAAACAATCCTAGGTCATAAATGGATCAGTTTCTCAAAAATGAATTCCAATTTTTGGTTAGCTAATGGTATTTTATTTAAACTGTTTGTGATCTTGTTCGTATTTTTGCCTTATCCAATAATTGTTTTTCTTTATCACAAAGATACCCTTTACATGTTATGGCCATGATTAAAATTTATCATAATAAAAATTGTAGCAAGAGTTGTAATGCATTGGAAGTGCTACAGCATCAAGCTCTGGATATAGAAGTGCAGGAGTACTTAAATGATGTTCCAACCAGAGACCAGTTGATTGAATTATTGGGGCAACTCAATTTAAAACCTTTGGAACTTATCAGAAAAGGAGAATCTGTTTTTCAGGAAAAATTCCAAAATCTTCATTTGACCGATGAGCAATGGATCGATGCGATGTTAACGTATCCGGTCTTAATTGAGCGACCTATCGTTGTAAAGGATGGTGTAGCCGTAATTGGTCGACCTATTGAAAAAGTTGTAAAGCTCATTCTGGCTAAACAATAAAGTTGGATTGATCCCTGTAACTTCTTTTTTATGAAGCATTTTATGAATATATTGACAGCTTTGTTCGATATTTTTTTTAAACTATTTGTCTGATCTAACTCATACTTATCTTCAGTGATCTGAACAGACTATTATTTGAGCAAATTAAGTTTATTGATGTCAAAGAGGCTATCTATGGTTATGTTTACTTAATCAAGGGCTTGCTGACGTATTCGGATGCAATATGCTGGTCATTTTTTTCTTATCATTTTCAAGGGCAACAAAGGAAAGATCAGACAGTACTCGGATTCTAGCTTTCGACAGTGCTTAGTCAGTGCTTGTTCAGTGATTACTCAGTGCTTGTTCAGTGATCATTCAGTGTAGACTGAATAAACAATGATTGACTACTGTCTAAAAATTGATTTAAAACTGTTATTAGATACAATTTGCTATCAATGTATTTCAGTTTTATCCTTGATGTCTATGACCTACTCTAGTAAATAAGGAAATCATACAGTCTACTTGTATTTAATTGGTTAAAATATTTGAAATTAACAATTGTCATGTTGTTTTCAAATATTGATTGTTAAGCTACAAATATCGCTAAGTTTTGACCTAATATGGGTTGCAGATTTAAGGGGTGAATAATTATGTGCAGATTTACGGTGATCAATGAAAACATGGGGTATGTTTTCACGATTTTACAGATTTAAATACTTCATTAAATATTTTTAGTTTGAAAAGAGTCCTCATTATCCTGTTCATATTGCTGGTTTCATTTTTAATTGCAGCGTTTTTTATAAAAGTCAACAAGAGGGAAACCTTACTCTATAAGATACAGCAGTGGGTTAGCTACGATGCAGCAGAATGGGAAAATTACAAAAAAAATAAGCAGCTATTGGCTTCCGGAGCCACCGAAGTAACGACGACAGAAGTGACGGCTGCCGAAGATGATCTATATCCGGTCGATACGAATCGCATATCGCCGGAATTTAGGGCTTTAGAAATCGAAAAAATTAAAAAGGCAGATTTTGGGCGAATAGTAATAGCAAAGTTACGACCCGATCATGAGGATGCACAAATTGCATTAATTCATCTCACAGATCGTAAATTGACCGATGTGATAATCAATTAGAAGATTAATATTAAAGTTGGAACTTGTTTTGAAAACCCAAAAACAGCAGGTAATTATCGCTGTGTAAGTTGTATGATTTTACTTTACAATCGAGAGAAGAAAGATTGGGTTGAAGCTCCAAACGGCGAGAATTTCTTGAAAAATGCCTATGATTTCTACCAGGCGTCCGAAGGGGATATTTGGCAAGCACGCGAGCTGTCCATGAGAAACCCGTACGATTATGCGCTGGTACCAAAATATAGTAAGTAAGATTTCTTTTAAGTAGTTAATATCAATACCGTTATGTTTAAATTTTTGAAAGAATTATTGAATGCGGCAAAGGAAGGTGTAAATGAAGCCAAAGATGAACTTACTTTGAAAGCCGAAGAGGAAAAAAGGGCGGGAAGTTTAGTATCTGATAACACTGTACTTCTGAATATTCCTTATGAAGAACAGTTTGGTAATGCGCTAGGAGCCGCATTTAGAGTGATTGTTTTTGGGGATTGGTTTACGGTATTCGGAAGTACCGGAGATGATGGTAGTTATCCGATTCACTTATATCAATTTGGTAATTATCCAAGAATTGATCAATATAGAAGTGATTTTATCAAATTGCTAAAGAGAGATTTTGGTATAACGGATAGAGAAACTTGTCTTCAAATGTTGAGTTCATACTTTACGTTACTTGGGATAGAAAAGACAGGGACCGCATTGGAGGGAAAAAACGGCAAAATTGATACATCCATTTGGGATATCTCCAAATCAGGGGTAAATGCCTTTGTTGTTGCTGTAGTGAGTCATATTACGACATCCGCAACGGACGTTGGATATTTAACAAAACCTGTGGCATTAAATGTTCTCAAGAGTTTGTCACTATATGCGAGAAAGCATTTTATTGATTGGTTGCAATTTTCCGATTATTTCCTGGAAGGAGAAGATCAAGTTGGTGTAAACAGTAAAATTGGGAAATCTTACTTGAAAAGGTATATTGGGTATCTTAAAGAAAAGAAAGGAAGTCCTTGGAATAATATCGCATGGTAGAATGGTAATCATTCCGTCTGAGTGTTGTCTCACGTGGCCTTCACATCCACTACATTTTACAGCTTTGGATTTGCTGTATCAATTTGAACAACAAATCGCTCAGAAACAACTCGGTGACCATAGCTATTTCGAAGGATTAGATGCTATCGAGAAAGATGAAGGGGGAATTCCGATGTTCTATCTGACTTGTGGAAGTTAATTTCTTTTTGTGGAATAAATGAATTCTAAAGGCATCATTTTGGTTCTCAGTTGTGTGTTGATCGTTGTCATGTTGATAGAAGTCTATAGGAAAAATGTAGCTAAGAAATATTTATACGGTGTTAAAAAAAGCTATGAAATGAATGATCATTTTGAGACAGATAAATTAAGAAAACTGTCATCACGTCCCTTTTTATTTGGTATAGAAGATAATCTGCTAAGTGACGAAGATTATTTTTTTGATGAAAATTATTTCTACGCTGTCGGTCGAAGAGGCGGGGCAGGTAGATCCTTTAGGTTAGTGGATATCATTGAGCTTCGTAGGACATCGACTCAAATTAATAATCACTATATCTGGCAAGTCGTCGTTCAATTGGATAGTAAGGGACAGTCCATTTTCAGTTTTACGCATAACTATTCCCTCTGGAATAGGAATTTCTATGCTTTTTATCAAAAAATACGGGAACTAAATCCACATGCAATCAAATCAAAATGGAGTTTGTGGAGGATGTAACAAATTCAATTTCAGCGTTTGTTTTGTACAGAAAAAGTTGTCGTAACTAAAACCGTAATCTAATAACTTTTGTTATCCTAAGTAAAAGTTTATGGGCAAATTACGATTATTGATCATGAATGTGTTGGCAATTTTTATTTATGGAGCTTGTCAATTTCCTCAGCGCCCACCACAATCCAGTACAAATGAATCTAATCACAAGGCACAAGAATTACCTTCTAACGTAACCTTTTTTGGTGGTGGAAGATCTAAGGAAATGAATATGGTATCAGGGAAAACAGATACTATTTTCATTTCAGTCCATCAGGCAGATTCGGTTCTTATCAAAATAAAAACTCCCATGGATACAGCCAATGTACGAATTAGTCAGCTTTTTCTGCCCGATGGTTCTTCTGATGGCCCTTTTGGCAAAGAGTTTACCTATAGATTTAAAGATATTGGCCAATATCATATTACTGTGAATGAGAATAAAATGATAGGGAATCATTATTCAGGGCCATATCTAGTGCAAATTGTGCCAATAGTTCAATCTTTCTAGGCTATTCGACATCACCTTTGTATTTAATCGTATTATTTACATAAAGTGCTGATTTTTTAGCATCATATTTATAGTTATCCTTTTGGTAAATGTCGTTTTCAACTTTATCTAGGATGACGGTTTTTTTACTGTCATCAGGTATGAATAATTCTACCTTTGATTTATCCTCGCTAAGGACAACAAAGGCACTAATGACAGCTTTTCCTTCTTCTTTCTCCGTTGGATTTAGGCGTAAGCCAACATTAAAGACCTGGATACATCGTTGTTTGATCTCACTCCAAGTTTGTCCTGCCGCGACCAAACAACCGTGCTCATCCTTGTTGCCGCCGATTGACGGGGTTACTTCTTCCTTGCTTTGATCACCTGCTTCTTTTGATTCATTGTTCTTGGGAGTATTATTACAGGCCGTGAAAGTAACAAGACTCATTGCTATAAATGCTAATTTTCTCATTTAAATCGGTTTTTATATGTTCCATGAGGTTCGTACAATAAATATACCACAGTCATCAGTTTATTCTTTAATCGACCCACTACGTTAAATTTTCCTCCTTTAATTAGCTATAAAGTGTATCTCTACAGTATCGCAGAAAAATGTGTAGCGTAGGTCAATATTGTCATAGGACAAGTCGAATTTCTGTATAGTTTATTAATATTGTGATGTCGTTCAATGTAGCCTTTTATCTCAGTACATTGAACGGAATGATTTTAAACCGGTGTAGATAGATAAAAGGATTCTTATCATTTAAAACATCCTATGAAACATAAAGATCAACCTGTAAAAAAATTGGTTTCGGTTATTTTAGTTGAAAAGCAGCTAGCCGATGTTTGGAAATACTGGAATGATGCTGATGCCATTATGCAATGGAATATTCCATTTGACGATTGGCACTGTCCGGCTGCTGGTATCGATTTTAGGGAAGGAGGGATGTTTAATTTTAGAATGGAGCAAAAAAATAGTCGCGAAGGATTTGATTATGTGGGTGTGTACGATGAGATTATTTGGATGGAGTCTATTGAAAGTAACAGTGGGGGAAGAAAGTGTATTGTGGAATTTCAGGCGATTGACAACAATACAATTATTCGCGAAACTTTCGACCCTGATCCGTTTACAAGTTTGGACCTGCAACAGTCTTTTACCGATGGGGTCTTGTTAAGTTTTAAAAAATTTATAGAAAACAAATCGCTGTAGAAGCGTGTTGCTAATGATAAAAATATAGACCATTTAGTATAAATTATGCGTGAAATAGAATCGAAAAGCGGTTATGCACCTGCTAACGGGATAAAACTTTACTACGAAATATTTGGCACAGGAAAACCTCTCGTTCTTATTCATGGTGGTGGCTCCTCCGGTTTTTCGGATTTTGAGGAGACTGTAAAAAGGTTGCATGATCAGTATCAGTTGATTTTGATAGATCTCCAAAATCATGGAAGATCCGATCATCGATCCTCAGCTGAAACATTCGAGCAGGATGCCAAAGATATTTTGGCTGTTCTAGATTTTCTTTCCATCGGAAAAGCTTCGTTTTTTGGCTTTAGTAATGGAGCGACAACCCTTTTGAAATTTGCGACGATGTATCCAGACAAGGTCGAAAAGCTGATAGCAGCATCTGGAAATACCAAAAGAGAGGGGCTTCTGGATGGTTTTTTTGAAAGTATGGAAGCGTCAACTATTAACGATATGCCGCCATTTCTGAAAGAGAATTTTATGAAGCTGAACCCAGATCCAGAGAAGTTTAGAAATATGTATGAAAAAGACAGCCAGCGCATGATACACTTTCAGGATTTTGACGCCGAATCCTTAACGCGTTTGACCTGCCCCGTATTTTTGCTAGGCGGAGACCAAGATGTTGTGAAAACGACACATTTAGCTGCTATGCAACAGCAGATTCCTGCTGCACGATTACTTATTCTACCGGCAAATCATGGCAACTATATGATGGCTGATTTTAATGGCGATGTCAACGTTGAACTGATTGATTTTACATTAAAACAAGTACAACAATTTTTGGAATCTAAATGATGTTCGGGTTATCGAATAACGGAGCCCTAATGATTTATCGGTAATTACGCATATTGCGTTCCAATTTGCGCATGCGCTGTTCATTTTTCCCGTCAACACGCGATGCAACCGCCCATATGGCTGCGGGTATCCAACCAAGTATAGTTATCTGAAGGATCAAACAGAGAATGCCACTTAGAATTTTACCACGTAAAAAAAACGATAACCAAGGAAGTAAAACTGCTATTAGTATCATAAGTAAAAGGTTTATAAACATTAAAATACAAAATTACGGTATTCACTACTAAAAATTGCAAATAATATCAACTTAAGCAAAATAAGTAGTTTTTTTTAGAATTGTAATGTATTGATATATAACGCTTAGTGGTTTTGCCCTGTTAGCTTATGTAAATGTTAAGAAAACTTAAAACATGCTATTGGATAGCCAAATTTAAAAATTTTAAGGAGGAGTGGCACCAAAGTTGATGTTTCCCTGTCGAATATTTTAGATGCAGATTACATATAATAAATGACGGAAAACATGGGAAACGATAATAATATTATTGAGAATTTAAACAGCAAATATCATGGATATCTAGAAGATGAGGGGAAATGGCTCAATGAAGGATTTAAGAATATTTTCATCGATGGGGAACCAAGTAAAGCAAATCTGAAAACCTCGGTTTATCTGATGTTACCCCAAGAGATCAGAGAATATGTCGATCAGTTGTTGCCCAACGATTGATTATAAAATTATACGAACAAGTAAATCAAATTAAAAGTTTACTAGGATCAGTTTGTCCTGATTTTAGTAAACTTTCTTCTTTAAAAAAAAGGACCAGTGAATCTTATTAAATGCCGAATTCTTTCACGGTTTGGCAAATTTGCTCTTTTTGTTTTCGGCTTAATACGTTCAACATGGTCAGGGTTTCTTTACCTTGAAAAGTCTCAAGCTCAAGTCTCGGACCCAACCAATTGCTTTCAATAATGCGGATATTAACGATTTGAATGTAGGGCACGAATACCAGCACATCCAAATCTGCCAAAGCCCAGACACTCCCGGTCTTTTTTTCGATCCGTTTAAAATACAATCCTTTTTTATCTGTCCGGGCTCGGATAACTTTCCTGCTGTTTTTTAGAAGAAGGAAGCCGCCGATAATAAAAGATAAGTGGAGTAACAGCATAAATAATGAGACTAAAAAGCGAAATACGTCTTTAAAGTCAAGTACCATGGCGCTGAAATTCTCTTTAAGTGAATTATGAGGATGATAACCGATAAAACAAGTCGATATCCCCATTAAAATCAAAATACTGCCAATGATAATGGATCGCCAATTTGGTAGGTAATAATTGATAAAGGTTTCACTGTCTGTAACTGCTAATTTTCTCCTTTTCATATCTAAATATAGGGACCTTATAAATTGACTGCATCGAAGAATTACAATTCGTTCAGAAGCATTTATAATTCGACAACTATTAGTTATAAGGGCATGAAGTCTGTTTTTGAAATTATTATGAACTTGTTTATTGGTCGCATCGAAATCCATGCTACCGAAGATTGGACCACTGTACATCTGCTATCTGGATGAGGTTGATACGAAAGAGTTAGGATACATTTACACTATAAATCAAACTATTTAATGAAATGAATTATAACATTAGAAAGGCAAGTCTTGAGGATCTTGATCAAGCAGCAACGTTATTCAATCTTTATCGAATTTCTATAGACAGGAATCGGATTTGGAAAAAGCCAAAGAATTTTTGAGGGAGCGATTTTTGAACGGAGAGTCAGAAATCTTTTTGGCAATTCAGGGCGAACATACGGTTGGTTTTGTTCAGCTTTATAAATTGTTTCATTATACTAAATTGCAGCGGCAGTGGTTGTTGAGTGATCTATTTGTGCATCCTGATCATCGGAGTAAAGGTCTTTCGGTTCGGCTTATAGATCGAAGTAAAGCTTGGTGTGAAGAGACTGGAGCTTGTGGTCTGATGCTTGAGACCGAGAAAACAAATGTTATCGGTAATAGTCTTTATCCGAGGTGTGGATTTGAATACGACGGCATGCATAACTATTATCATTGGTGGCGATAACTTTAATTGGATCGTCAGTGCACTCCAGCGCCTGGCGATCCAATTGGCAACTGAGATTAATTAGACGGCATCGACAGTCATTTTACCCCATTGGGCACTGCTGCCTGGATTAAGATTTTGAATCCGTGCTATCACTTCATCACCCACTGTTTTGTCAAAAATATTTTTCATAATTTCAATTTACGAAATAATAATCTACATTAATTGAAGTATAATATCACATTTAAAGGCTCATCGTTTACAGTTACTTTCTTTTCGGTAGGCCCACTTTTATTGCTGTACCTCAATGTATAAGACTGATTTTTTTTCACGATAAATGTTAAATGATCATTCGCATCCTGCAGTTTAGTAGCAGTCGAGCCTCCGCCAATTTGATCATTTCCTTGGAAGATATCTACATTGCATTTTGTTCTTCCTTCCGGTTGACATTGATCCTTACTGAGATACATGGTTACGTTTAGACGGGTGTAAGATTTGTCCTTCAATTGTTGGCTATATTGCTGATTGAATAGATCAATATAGCGCTGAGAAACATTATCGGCATACACTTCTGTTTCACTCCACGCCGGGAATGAGGTAGCTGCCGGTTTGTAGGAAGCCGCATAAATAGAATGTTCCTTGCTATTCGGATCGGCTTTACCCGCGTCTGCTAAAAACCAGCTGTAATTCAGGTCTTTGTCCGGATAATATTCAGTAAAATACCATTTACCATTAATCCACACCTCGACCCAACTGTGGTTACCACGGTTGTCATGCCAGTTTGGCGTTCCCGCAATCCGAGCCGGTATACCTACTGATCGCAATGCGTCGATCAATAAAATGGATAATCCGGTACAAGAAGCCATTCCTTGGCTTATCGATTCAGATGGATTTTGATCTGCTTTTTTTCGTTGCGTATTGTAATCGACTTTCACTTCATCTCTGATATTCTTATTTATGGCTACAATGGCATCTTTTATCGTTTTGCTATTTGTCACATATTTTGAGAAACGATCGTAGAAGTCACCACGCCAATCGTCGAGATCTTCAGAAAATACCCGATAGGGCAATACCTCATTTAGAAAAATTGAATCTGGAATTTCCTTTGCCCAGGAAAACGTTGATCTTGCCTGGTAAGCCTTTTCAATATTATGGATAAGATGCTCTTAATAGTCGTTAAATCATTCTTGGGCATATAAGCTATGAGAAAAGCTGCCCCTTCACGCATTTCTTTGGGTAGATTTGCTAGTACTTTCTCTAATTCAGTGCGATTCATGCCGGCAGCTTTTAGTGCATTTTTGACCGGTTTTTGATACTGACTTGGCAACGAGGAAAGCTTGAAATCTTGTGCAGATACGTTGAAAAAAATGGCTGTAGACAAACAGCAGAAAACGAAAGAAAATACCTTTTTGAACATCATATGAGCTTGCTTGTTCTTGATCTATTTAAATTAACACAATTTGTATATTTCAAACATAGATAAATTGATTTTTATATGTAAGAATACGTTTTATAGTCTGACTAGTAGCTTGGAAGCCCAATTTACTTAGTGATGTTTCTGAATTTGAGCAGAAGGACTCCCAAATAGCAAGCGACCACGAATGATGTACTTTTGGATTGCGCTGCACTTCTAAAAAGTCAA
>NZ_DKSP01000147.1:0-177 GCF_002472745.1 Sphingobacterium sp. UBA7253
CCAAACTTGATGGTTCAGCTCCATTATTGCAATATGCCTACGGATCTTATGGTGCGTCGATGGATCCCACTTTTTCGAGCAATCGACTAAGTCTGTTGGATCGTGGATTTATCTATGCCTTGGCACATATCAGAGGCGGTGAGGAAATGGGGCGCCAATGGTATGAAGATGGAAAAA